>CAZWNM010000141.1:0-6098 GCA_964635765.1 uncultured Planctomycetaceae bacterium
AGAGCGTCTGGATGGCATCCAGAAGGTCAGGGGTTCGAGCCCCCTATCCTCCACTTGTGGCGTGTTTCACGTCTGTTTTCGGCGTTTGGCGTTGGATGGCCGGGCGTCTTCTCTTTCGCCAAGCGTTTCTGCACCTTGCGTGGGCGCCGTTGTGACTTTCGGTGCGATGACACGCTCATGCTTTCTCCGCCCCCCGAATCCCTAAGCTCCAAGCCCTAGCCTTCCATGCTCGTTCTCGGCACCGCCAACAAGAAAAAAGGCATCGAGTTGGCGGGCTTATTTCGGCCGGTCGGCATGGAACTGCGGACGCTGGCCGATTTCAAGATCGACTTCGAGGTCGAGGAAACCGGCGACACCTTCGCCGCCAACGCGAAATTGAAAGCCGCCGGATACGCTCGACATTTGGGCGCGTGGACGTTGGCCGACGACAGCGGCATCGAAGTCGATGCGCTCAAGAATCGGCCCGGCGTTTTTTCGGCTCGATTTTCAGGGCCCGACGCCACCGATGCCTCGAACAATCGCCTGCTGCTCGAACAATTGGCTGATACGCCGCCGGAACGCCGCACGGCCCGATTCGTTTGCTGCATCGCCGTCTCGGACCCGCAGGGCGTTATCCAAGCCGAAAGCCACGCCTCGTGCTGCGGCCGGATTCGTTTCGAGCCGACCGGCGGCGCGGGCTTCGGCTATGATCCGCTGTTCGAGATCGTCGAGTACCATCGCACGTTCGCCGAGTTTGGGCTTCGCGTGAAAGCCGTGTTGAGTCACCGTGCCAGGGCCGCCGCTCGCATCCTTCCCCACCTCATGCAACTGGCCGACGCCAAGAAAATTTAAGGATGGCACGATGACGCAGCACACCAACGCCATGCCGCCGGAAGACGAGTTCGAGATGGAAACGGAAACGGTCGAGGAAGCGGCGGCCGAGGCGCCCGTGTCGTCGGTCGCGTCGTCGAATCCGCCCGAAGGACTTTCCGAAGAAGAACAAAACGTCTGGTGGATGAAAAATGTCTATCGCGGCAACCAAGAGCGGCAGCTTACGGTTCGGGCGTTCGTGGCCTCGGCGCTCATCGGGGCGCTCATGGCGGTGTCGAATCTCTATGTCGGCCTGAAATCGGGCTGGGGCCTCGGCGTGACCATCACGGCGGCCGTCATCGCGTTCGCCGTTTTCAAAACACTGGAAACCGTGACGGCGGCCGTGCGAAAAAACGCGATGCAGCCGCTCTCGATGCTCGAAAACTGCACGATTTTAAGCTCGGCCAGCGCCGCCGGCTCGATCTCGTCGGCCGGGTTGGTCTCGGCCATTCCGGCCTTGTATCTCATCACCGGCGACCACATGACCGCCGGCCAAATGATGGCATGGCTGGCGTGCGTCGCAACGCTGGGCCTGGCGATGGCCGTCCCATTGAAACGGCAACTCATCAATATCGACCGGCTCGCGTTTCCCAGCGGCACGGCAACGGCCGAAACGCTGCGAAGCCTCCACTCGACCGGCGCCAAGGCCATGCAGCAAGCCAAAACGCTCCTCTGGTGCGGCTTGGTCGGCGTGGTCGTCAAGTTTTTCATGGAAGGCTGGAAGCCGCTTTTGATTTGGCTTTGGCAAAAAAATCCTTGGCACGGCTATAAAACCTTGGCCATGCTCGCCCTGCCAGACAGCTGTCCGCTGTGGCCGGGCAAAACGGCGAGTTATTGGCTCAATCGCTACGCCATCGGCTTCGAGCCTTCCACGATCTTCATCGCCGCCGGCGCCATCATGGGCATTCGCGTCGGCATCTCGATGTTGCTCGGCATGATCGTGTTCTTCGGCGTCCTTGGCCCGACGTTGGACCACTACGGAATGCTTTTCTATTCGCCCCAACAAGGCGCGTTCCGCTCCGTCGTCACCTGGACGCTGTGGCCTTCCGTGGCGCTGATGGTCACCGCCGGCTTGACAAACTTCGCGTTGCGCTGGCGTTTGATCGTTCGAGCGATGGGCGAATTGACGGCGATTTTCGGAAAACGGCGCGATGGAAAAACGCCGGAAAGCGTCCCCGAAAGCGTCGAGGTGCCGATGTCGTGGTTCGTTCTCGGCGTCATCGTGGCCGGCTCGGCTTGCGTGATTTTGGGCCTGCGGCTGTTCGGAATCAGTTGGTGGATGGGCGTTTTGGCTGTGCTGCTGACCTTCGTGCTTTCGATCGTCGCCGCCCGAGCCACCGGCGAAACCGATACGACCCCGATCGGCGCGATGGGCAAAATGACGCAGTTGACCTACGCCTTGATTACGCCGCGAACCGTGCCGTCGCGGTTCATCTCGACGAATCTGATGACGGCCGCCATCACTTCCGGCGCTTCCTGCCATTCGGCCGACTTGCTGCAAAGCCTGAAGACGGGCTACTTGGTCGGCGCCAACGCAAAAAAACAGGCGATCGCCCAATTTTTCGGAATCTTCGTCGGACTCTTGGTGTGCGTGCCGGTCTATTGCATTATCGTGCGAACGCCGCATCTCGACGTGGCGGCCGCGGCGAAACTTGCGAAAGAAAAGCCGCCGACGGAAGCCAAAAGCCGCGAGGAAATGGATACCGACACGCTCGCCGAATCCATCAATAAGGAGTTCGCCGAGTCGTCGGCGAAGTTGAAGGCCGCCAACGAGAAAACGACCAACCTGCTGACGGCCGAATACGCCGCGCCTTCGGTGACCGTTTGGAAAGGCGTGGCCGAATTGCTCGCCAAGGGCCTCGATAATTTGCCGAAAGGCTCGATGCTCGCCATGCTCCTCGGCGGCATTATCGGCGTCATCATCGCAATTTTGGAAGAGTTCCTGCCGAGAAAATATGTGAAATGGGTGCCGTCGGCCACGGGCTTCGGTCTGGCCGGCGTCATTATGCCGCAAAACTCGATTTCGATGTTCCTAGGCGCGCTCCTGGCTTGGTTCTGGATGAAAAAATCTCCGAAGTCGTGCGACGACTACATGATTTCCGGCGCGTCCGGCCTGATCGCCGGCGAATCGCTCACCGGCGTCGGCATTAATCTGCTCGTCGCCGGTCCCGCCGTCTTGGCCGCCGTGTGGCGCGGAATGTTCGGAGGATGAAAAGAGGGATTAGGGATTGGGGATTAGTTTTCCAATCTCCAAACTCCAATCCCTAATCCCCAATCCCTAATCCCCTTACCTCTATGTCCGACTTCATCCAAGAACGCCACAAAGCGGCATGGCCGCTCAATCGGCCGCGCGAAATCGTCGTGGCTTGCCCGCCGATGCGGAGCAATATCAATCTTTCACGCATCGCCCGGGCGGCCGGCTGTTGCGGCGTGCAGCGAATGATCTGCTGCGGCAACGCGAAGGTCATCGGGAAGATCGCCCGAGACGCCGCCGAAACTCTGGAAATCGAAATCCATCGCACGCTGCCGCCGGTGCTGAAAAAACTGCACGAGGACGGTTTTTCCATCGTCGGCCTGGAACAAACGACCGGCGCGGCGTCGATTTTCGAGTTTTCCTTTCCACGCCGAGCGGTGTTGGTCATCGGAAACGAGCGATCGGGCATCGAGGACGAGGTTTTGCGGATGCTCGACCACGCCGTCGAGATTCCCGTTTATGGGCTGCCCTACGCCCACAATGCCGCCACGGCCGCGGCCATCGCTCTTTACGAGTATTGCCGCCAATATCCCAGAGGATAGCCGGCGGCAAAACTCTACTGCCATTTCACGATCTTCTCGCCGAAACTCGCCGCGACGCTTTTGCCGGGCGGAACTACGAGGAATCGCTCGTCGTCCCACGGCCCATCGACCAGTTGCTGAAGGAGCGTCATGTCGCCTTCGACTTTCTCGAACGTCCAACCGCGCTCTTGCGCTTCGTCGCGCGCCTGCCGCTCGAAACGGTCGTCCGGCTCGACGCCCATCTCGATAAACGTAATGCCGCGGTAGTTTCGCGTCATGTCGCCAAGCTGTTCGTAAAGGAATTGGGCGTTGTCTTCGCCGTATTTCGCCACGAGTTCTTCGTAAGTTTGCGCCATGCCCGACTGCTGCTGGATGGAATCCGCATGATACTGATTCAGCCCTTCGCCGCGTTCGATCCAGCCGCTCGTCTTGAAATAAACGCCGGGATGTTTGTAAAAAAAGTCGAGGTATCGCTCCTTGTCGCCGAGAAAGAGCGTGATGCAGTCGTGGGCGCGCGGGAGGACCAGCGGGATGTTCCGCGCGGCGAGGCCGACCAGTCCGTTGCTGCACAGGGCATAGCCGAGCAAAATCGCGTCATAGCTCGCTTCATCGACGGCGGCGACCGCCTCGGCCAGCCGCGCCGACATGCCGGCCTGCCCGATGTCGTGCAATCCCTTCGGCAAGAACTCCACGTCAACCTGGTTGACCGAGCTTGCAACGGCGGCGCAAAGCTCGCGGCAAAGAATTTCGCAGGCAATCAGTTTCAACCGCAAGGGACACCTCTATCCTTCCTCTTCTTCCAGTTCCGTTTTTTCCTCTTCGCCCTCAGGATTCGCGATGAACCGATAGCCGGCATCGCGGATCGTCAGAAAATGACGAGGCTCGGCCGGGTCCGGCTCGAACGCCTTTCGCAGGCGGCGGATGAATTGATCGGGCGCGCGCGTGTTCAACGTGCCGGGCATTCCCCAAACGTTTTCCAGCAACTCGCGGCGCGGTATCACGCGGTTCTCGTGCTCGATGAAATACCGCAGCAGCGTCATTTCAAGCTGCGTCAACCGAATCGGCTCGTCGCGGACCGTGACCTCGAACGTCTCGAAGTTGATCTTGGCGTCGGCGAACTCGAACGTCGCGGCGCCGCCCGACTGCTTCCGCCGCTGCTGTTCGCGCCGGCTGTGAAACGTCAGCAAATTCTTTACCCGGCTGATGAATTCGTCCAAATCGAACGGTTTCGTAAGATACTGATTCGCGCCGACGTCGAAGCCGCGCGTGCGGTCTTCGGTCAGCGTTCGCGCGGTCAAAATCAGCACGGGCGTGTCCATGTCGAACGCGCGAAACGCCTCGCAAACCGCGTAGCCGCTCATGCCCGGCAGCATCAGATCCAAAATCACCAGATCGACCGCTTCGGGATTTTCTTGGAGCAGTTTGACCGCGGCCGGCCCGTCGCCGACCGTCGTGACGCGATAGCCTTCGGCCACCAAGTTGTACTTGATGCCCATGGCCAAATGTGCTTCGTCTTCGACGACTAGAATATGTTCGTTGGGCATGGTTATGTTTTTTTCTTTCCCGGCAGTTGCACCTCGAAAACCGTGCCCGGCCCGCGCTCGGGGTCTCGCACGCGAACCGAACCGCGCGCGCGCCGGACGAGCGTTCGGACGATAAAAAGCCCCAGGCCGGTGCCGGGCTTCTCGCGTTCGAGTTCGGAACCCAAGCGGACGAAGCGGCCGAAAATCTTGCGCCGCAAATGCGTCGGAATGCCGTGCCCGTTGTCGGCGATTCGCACCACAACTGCGCCGGCGGCCGTGCGGCGCAACGTGACCGCGACCCGCGGCGGCGATCCGGCGTATTTCACGGCGTTGTCGATCAAATTGCGGAAAATCACGTCCAAGTCGATGCGTCGCCCCACGACGACGGCCGGCTCCAATTCGAGCCGCACGGCATCGGCCGGCATGCGGTAGTTCATGGCCACCGCCGCCGCGCAATCAGTCAACAGCGGCGAGAGGTCCACATCTTCATTTTCGCTCTTTGCGTGTTCGGCATCAAGCCGCCCGGCGTCGAGCATTTGGTTGATCAGATGGTCGAGCCGTTCGAGGTCTTCGAGCATGAAGCGATGGAAATCGGCCTGCTCTTGCTGGCTCACCTGATACCGGCTGAGCGTTTGCAGGTAGAGTTTCATCGAGGCGATGGGCGATTTCAACTCGTGCGTCACGCTGTCGATGAAGTTCGACTGCCGCCGCGTCAAATTGATCGCTTTGATCGACAAGGCCAGATAGAGCGCCACGCCGACGATCAACAGCACGAGAAAAATCGAGCCGACCGCCAGCAGCGCCCAATACAGGCCGGAAAAGCGGGTGTCTTTCAGCGCGCCGGACACGTTCAACACCACCCAGCCGACGGTCAACACCGCCAGCAGAATAAACATGGCGACGGCCAGGAGGATCGGCTTGCTCAACGGACGGCGTGACGACATGGAAATT
>CAZWNM010000142.1:0-6091 GCA_964635765.1 uncultured Planctomycetaceae bacterium
GAAACGCAAGACCGACGGGGCGTCGTCGTCTATCCGCCGTTTATCGACTGGAATTGGATGCGACAGCGGCCGCACCAGCTGATGGCTCAATTTGCCAAGGCCGGCTATCTGTCGTTGTTCTGTTCGCCGCGGTCGAAGACCGATTGTTTTCGCGGCTTTTCGCGCGTCGCCGAGCGGCTGTATCTGTCGGACGCCATCACGCCGCTTTTCGATTTGCCAAACCCAATTGTGCTGACCGGCTGGACCGGCCATTGGGACGTTGTCAATCGTTTTCGCTCGCCGTTTTTGGTTTACGATTATCTCGACGATCTGAGCGTGTCGTCGAACGGCGGCGAAGTCGATCGGCGAAAGCTGGAATTACATCGGAAGCTGGCCGTGTGCGCCGACGTCGTTTTGGCCACGGCCCAGCGGCTTTTCGACGCTATGAAACCGCTTCGGCCCGACGTTTTATTTTGTCCGAACGGCGTCGATTATGAGCATTTTCATTGGAACGCCGAGCCGCCCGTGCCGAACGATATGGCCGAGATCGTTCGCCGCGGCCGGCCGATCGTCGGCTACTATGGGGCGCTGGCCCGGTGGTTCGATTTCGACTTGGTGCGGCAAGCGGCCGAGGCGCGGCCGGATTTCGAGTTCGTGTTGATCGGGTCGAACCTCGACGGCGCCTTGGCTCGTCAGCAGCGTTTTTGGCTTCCAAACATTCGGTGGCTCGGCGAAAAAGCGTATGAGGCGTTGCCGGCATATCTTTATCATTTCACCGTGGCGACGATTCCATTTTGCATTAACGAGATCACACGGGCGACGTCGCCGGTGAAGTTGTTCGAATATATGGCCGGTGGTCGCCCGATCGTGACGACCGACATGCCCGAGTGCCGGGCGTATTCGAGCGTCTTGATCGCCCACGATGCGGCGGAATACACGGCGATGCTCGACGAAGCGGTGTCGCGCGGGCGGCAGCCGTCGTATCGGCAATTGCTCGACGCCGAGGCGCGTGCAAACACCTGGGCGACGCGAGCCGACCAAATCCTCGACCATGTGGACGCGTTACGAAACCGCAAGCGGCGATGTTCTGAACTCTAGCCCCTAGCCCCTAAAAAATGATTCGACCGCCTGAAAACACGCCGGAAGAACGCCTCAAGGCGACCGAGCTTCGCATCCGCAAATTGGAGCTCGACCTGCACGCGGCGCACACGCGGTTGAATCAAATCACCACGAGCCGCGCCTGGGCGTTTCTCAATTTCTTTCATCGGGCTTCCTATTGGCTCTTTTCCGCGCCGGCCGACGCGCGACGCCAAAAGGCGGCGAAACTAGCCGAACGGATTCTGCGAAAAACGCATCTCTACGCGCCGGCTTCATGGCTTGGACGCCTCGTTCGCCCGATCATCGGCCGATTTTTCCATGCTTCGGCGTCGATCTTGAGCAACGACGGTTCGCCGCGCGGCTACGATGTCGTCTGCCTGCCGGTCATCGTTTGGAACTCGCGGTTTCAGCGGCCGCAACAGTTGATGTCGCAACTGGCCGATCGAGGGCATCGCGTTTTTTACGCCTCGCTGCGGTTCAATCGCGGTCGGCAGGTTCGGCTTGCGTCGCTGCGGCCGAACGTGTTCGAATGGATTTTGCCGACGCGCCGAGGCATCGACATGCAACGCGAATTGCCCAACGATCGCGACATCGCCCGGATGATCGCCGGCATCGAGCGATTCCGAGCCGCGGGCTGTATGACCGCCGCCGTGGTTGTCGTGCAATCGGCCTTTTGGACCGCGCTGGCCGAACGCCTTCGCGAGCAATTCGGCTGGCCAATCGTTTACGATTGCATGGACGATCACGCCGGATTTTCGACGAATCGCACTCCGATCGTTGACATGGAGGAGCAAACCGTCGGCACGGCCGATTTGGTCGTCGTCACGGCCGACCTGCTTGCCGAGAAGGTGAAATCGCGGGCAAAACGCATGACCGTGGTTCGGAATGCGTGCGATTATAAACATTTTGCGAGCGACGAGGGGCGAGCGAAAAACACGGCTGGACGAGCCAGCGGTGGCGCCCCAATCATCGGTTTTTACGGCGCGATTGCTGAATGGTTTGACGCCGATCTGGTCGCCGATTTGGCGGAAATACGGCCGGAGTGGCGATTCGAGTTGATCGGCGGCACGCAGACGGGCGATGTGTCGCGGCTCGAAAAATTGCCGAACGTCGCGCTATTGGGTGAAAAGCCCTACGCCGAGCTGCCGCGGTTGACCGCCGCGTGGGATTGCTTCCTCATTCCTTTCCGACGGATTCCGTTGACCGAGGCCACGAATCCGGTGAAGGCTTACGAAATGTTGGCCGCCGGCAAGCCGGTCGTGGCAGTCGATCTTCCGGAACTGCGGCCGATGGCGCGCGAGGGGCTATTGACGATCGCCGACGACGCAAAGGGTTTTTCCGCGGCAGTCGAGCGTGCTTTGGCGGACGACAGCAACGAAAAGCGAGAACGGCGTCGAGCGTTCGCCGCGCAAAACACTTGGAGCGACCGCTGCGATGCGTTCGACGCGGCCGTCCGAAAACTTTTCGCGCCGGTGTCGATCATTATCGTGACGTACAACAATCTCGGCTTGACACAAATGTGTTTGCAAAGTGTTTTCGAACGAACCGACTATCCGAACTACGAGGTAATCGCAGTCGATAACGCCTCGCACGACGGCACGCCCGAGTGGCTTGAGGCGGAAGCCTTGCGGGAGCCGCGATTGCGCGTGGTTTGCAACGCCGAGAATCGCGGTTTTGCCGGCGCGAACAACCAGGGATTGCAAATGGCACGCGGCGAGTTCTTCTGCCTGTTGAACAACGACACGGTGGTGACCGGCGGCTGGCTTTCCACGCTGCTCGGACATCTGCGCGAAATTCCGGGGGTGGGCATTGTCGGCCCGGTGAGCAACATGGTGGGCAACGAGGCGAAGATACCCGTCGGTTATAGCGACATTGCGGACATGCCGCGTTGGGCCGCCGCCTATTGCCGACGGCACGCCGGCGAGACGTTTCCGCTGATGATGCTTGGATTTTTCTGCGTCGTGATGCGGCTGGAAGTTTATGAAAAGGTCGGCCCGATGGACGAACAGTTCGGCGTCGGCTATTTCGAGGATACCGATTATTGTTATCGCATTCGCGCGGCTGGCTACTCGCTCCGCTGCGCGCGCGATGCCTTCGTCCATCATTGGCAAGGCGCGTCGTTCCGCTTGCTTGGCGAGAAGGGCCGTTCGATTTATCGGCAAAACCAACAATTGTTCGAGACAAAGTGGGGCGCCGACAGCATGGCTGGCGCGTATTAAGAGGGGCGAGGGACGGCGACATACCAGCAAACAAACTTACGACGATGAACACGAACTCCGCCATGTCTGAAAAAACCGTGAATCGCCTCGGCCGCATCGCCGTCGCGTTGGCGGCGGCATGGTTCGTCGTTCATGTCGCCGTTTATGTCTTCGGATTGTGCAATCTCGAACACGTGGTCTACAAACATCTGGAACATGCATTAAAGCATTTTTTTGGCTGGCAGGCGCTTGGATTTCTCGTTCTGGCGATCATCGTGAGCGCGCGCCGGCCGAGCGTCGCCGGCCGCGTGCTCGGCGGCTATTTGGCCCTTTCCGCCGTCGCGTTGTTGGCGTTTTCCAAGGACGCGGCGATGGTTGCGCGGTTCGCCGCCTTCTTGGCGTGGATGGCCTGCACAACCAATAGCATGAAGCTCGCGATTCGACGCGCGGCGGGCGAACGCTACGCCACGTGGGGCGTGGCGATGGCGGCCGTTTACGCCGCGGCCGTGCCAGTGGCGTTTGTTCTTGGTATTCTAAACGCCATCACGCCCGCGATTGTCGGCGCGATCGCCGTCGCCGTCGCATTGCCCGGCTCCGTCGCTTGGTTGCGATATTTATTGCGATATGTAGCGAACCTTCGCGGCCGACGTGCGCCGTATGCCAACGACAGAGTGATCGGCGACGTACAACCTGAGCCTGGGGCGATCAACATCGTCGGCTTTTGCCTTTTGGAAGTCATGGGGCTGGTTTTGGCCGCCCAGTTCGTCGTCGCATGCACAAGCGAGATCGCTTCGGATTCGTCGAGTATCTATTTGCCGTACATGCTCCGCGTGGTCGCCGATCACGGCCTTTCGCATCAGTACGCCTGTTGGTATCGGCTTCAACCGATGGGAACGCAGACCTACAACGCGGCGATCATCGCCGTGGGATCGGTGGCCGTGGCAAAGTGGTTTTCGTGGTTCGCGTTGGCGGCGTTGGCCACGCTCGTCGTCGAAGAGGCCGCGCGTCGCTCCGGCTCGCGGAACGTCGGGCTGTTCGCCGGCGCGGCCGTCGTCTCTTGTCCGATTCTCGCAAACCTTTTTGGCACTCTATACGTCGATCATCCCCTGACGTTGCTCTGCACGGCCGGATTCGTCGTGATGTTCCGCGCATTGCAGCCGCCGTGTCTGCGGGGGCTGTTGCTGTCGGCAATCATGATGGCGGCCGTTGTGCAAATCAAATACCCCGGCTTGGTTTTCGCGGTCGTATGGGGACTTTTCTTGACTTTCGTTCTCTTGCGAAAATGCGGCTGGAGCCTCGCGTTGCAATGGTCGCTGGCCACCGCCGCGTTTTTTGTCGCGCTCGGCTCGCCGTGGTTCGTCTACGTATACATGGGCACGGGCAACCCCTTCTATCCGTTCCTCGATTCCTGGTTTCCTTCCCCCTATTGGCCGAAAGGTTTCCATGCTCCCATCGGCGTCGGATATCCGTCGCATCTGGGAATCAAAGAGGCCGCGGCATATCCTTGGGAGGTCTTTTTCCGCACGTCGCATTACGTCGAGGGATGCGACGGTGCATTGAGCTTTTGGTGGCTCGCTCTGGTTCCATGCTGGTTTCTTGCGATGCCGCGTTTCACGAAGAAGCCGAACGGTCCGTCCACGAACGCCTTTGCCTATTGGGACATGGCCGCTGCCGGCTCGGCCACGATCGGCTGCATTCTGCTATATACGCCCTATGTCCGATATTGGCTACCCGGCTATCCGCTGCTTGTCGCATCGTGCGTTCTGGCGGCAGCCAAGTTGATTCGCTCGGCCGATTGGCGGCTGGCCGCCAACTGGCCGACGGTTTTTTCGGGCGTTGCCTTGGCGTTACTGTTGCTCTTGCCGATGCCGCAGTTGTGCCTCAATTTGCCTTGGGACGCTTACGCCAAACGCATTTCAACCGAGGAATACTTGGAACGCTACTTCCCCGGTCAGCAAGCGATTAAGCGGTTCAATCGAATCGTGAAGCCCACGGACGGCGTCCTTTGCACCGGATGCGGCGTCTATTTGGTCGGCGGGCACCCCTACAATTTCGATTTCTGGTGGAACGACATTCATCGCATCCACGATTCCGCCTCGTTTGCCGACTTCTGTCGCCGCTACGACATCCGCTATTGGCTCATCGACCGAAGCAGGAGCAACGCTTTTCCATGGCTCGCCAAGGAACAAGCTATCGTGGCAAAATATTGGACCGATGCGAGGATCGTGGCGGCGGGGCAAACCGTCGTGGCTTACGATGTTCGATCCGCGAAGTTCGAGACGCCGTCGCTGTCGCGGCAGGAATGGCCGGCCACGATTGACAATCCTGAAAAGGCACGGACGCACGCCGGCACCCGCCGAAATTGGGTCAATTTGGGCGACGTGGCCGCCAAAACTGATGCCGACGCCATTGTCATGCAAGGCAACTCGAAAATCGGCCACGTTATTCGGCCGGAACGGCCGGGCTGTCTCTGTCGCATCGAATTCAACGCATGGTCGGATGTCCTGACGCATCCCCTGATCGACTTTACGTGGTACGACGCCGACGGCCGCGTCGTCGAGCAGCAGCATGGCGCCACGCTTGGAGAGTCGGACTACAGTTTCCCATTTTACGTAACAATGCCGCCGAATGCCAACTACGGCCGGATCGACGTACGCGAATGGCAGCAGCAGACGATTCGGTGGAAATCGTGCAGCGTAGTTTTTTGGCGCCAGGCCGCGTCCGTCGCGACTCGGCACGATACGCCCGACATTGATTCAACGAACGCAAATTCCCGCAATCGGGAAAAAACAAGGTAAACCATGAATAAACTACGA
>CAZWNM010000143.1:0-6086 GCA_964635765.1 uncultured Planctomycetaceae bacterium
GACGATCCGCAATTCGATCCTGATGGGCTGCGATTTGTATGAAACGCCCGACGTCGTCGCCATGAATCGCGCCAATCCGCCGTTGGGCATCGGCGAAGGCTCGCACATCGAAAACGCCATCATCGACAAGAACTGCCGCATCGGGCGAAACGTCCGCGTGGTCAACGAAAATGGCTTGGAAAACACCGAGGAAACGCCGAACTGGATGATCCGCGACGGCATCATCGTCATGGCAAAAGATTCAACCCTACCCGACGAGTGGCAAATGTAGCGACATAGGCCAGGTTCTTAAAACCTAATTTAATTGGACTTATCCCCTTTGTGCGTCCCCCAAACTTTCGTATACCGTTGTGATAAAAATGCCATCCACTGACCTTCTTGATCTTGTGATCCACGATGAGGCTGCGTTGGCCGATGCTTCGCACCTCTTGCATGACGCTGTGTTTTTGGCACACTCTAGGTCACACGATGAAAAGAATAGATGTTTTCATCTCCATTTGTGGCGAGAAATGCCAGAAATATACAAATGCGAACGCTTCTTCCTCTTTGTGAATCGCATTAGTTTCAAGCGAGCAGCCTGCCAGCTAACCATTCACCAAGTCAATCATGTAGCGGTTCACATAACCGACGAACTTGATTGGCACAGTCTTTTTTCCATACGTTATTTTCGCAATCTTTTAGTATTTCAGACCGAAGGGGCCATGACGTTGGAGATATCTGTTGATGGATTGGACTGCCGGCTAGCCGACACTGGAGAAACTGCCTGGAAACAGCATGGTTATTCCTTTCTGTCATGGTCGCGATTTTGGGATAAAAAAGGGGATAAGTCCAATTTTCCACCATCGGTAATTGGACTTATCCCCTTTTTCCAGTCCCCACGATAATTCTAGGCAAATGGATGGGAACGCTAATCTTCACTAATCGACGCTAATGGAAACAATTTTCTCTTGGGTCGGGTGTTCCATCTCTGACTCACGGGATTGGAAAATGTAAGCATTCATGATCGACGTGGCGATTATCGGCGGCGGACCGGCGGGCTTGATTGCCGCTTGGCGCGCGGCCGAGCGCGGACGAAAAACCACGCTGTTCGATAAAAACCGCGAGCCGGGCGTCAAAATCCTGCTCTCCGGCGGCACGCGATGCAATCTGACGCACGCCGCCGACGCTCGCGGAATCGTTGAAGCGTTCGGCGATTCCGGCCGATTTCTGCACTCCGCCCTGGCGGCGTTCGGTCCGCGGCAGGTCGTCGATTTTTTCGAGGCCGAGGGCGTGCCGACCAAGATCGAGCTGGGTGGAAAGGTGTTTCCCAAAAGCGATCGCGCGGCCGACGTGCGCGACGCACTCCTGCGCCGCGTGAAACAAGCCGGCTGCACGCTGGCCATGAACGAAACGATCGTCGATGTTGTCGCCATTGAAAAAGCCGTTAAGGAAACCGCCGGCTTTTCGATCCTCACCTCGCAGCGAACCATGCGTGCGGAAAAGCTTGTGCTGGCCACCGGCGGACAATCGTATCCGGCCGTCGGCACCACCGGCGACGGCTATCGCTTCGCGGCCGCCTTCGGGCATACCATCGTGCCGCCGCGCACGGCGCTCGTGCCGATCACGAGCCACGCCGATTGGGCGACGGCGTTGCAGGGCGTCACGTTGCCCGACGTTGTGGTTGAGATTTTCGATCCGGCCGATGGAAAGACATGGATGCGGCGGCGTGGGTCGTTGCTTTTCACGCACTTCGGCGTATCGGGGCCGGTAGCATTGGATGTTAGCCGTGCGGTAAGCGGCCATCCGCGACCGAATACGCTGTTGTTGCGCGTCGATTTGCTGCCCGACGTAAAACCGGTGGAACTGGAGCGTTCGCTGGCGGAAGTGCAAGCGGCAGGCGGAAAACGGAAAGCCGCCGTGTTGCTCGATGGCCTTCTGCCGCATCGCGTCGGCGCGGCGGCGGTGCTATTAAGCGGAACGCCGGCCGATTTGCCGATCGGCGAATTTTCTAAATCGCAGCGCCATCGGCTGGTGCAAACGGTAAAGCGATTTGACATACCCGTGGCTGGCACGATGGGATTTCGCAAGGCGGAAGTGACCGCCGGCGGCGTTTCGCTCGACCAGCTCGATTCACGAACGATGCAAAGCAAGCTGGTGCCCGGCCTGTTTTTTGCGGGCGAGTTGCTCGATCTCGACGGCCCTGTCGGCGGCTACAATTTTCAAGCCGCCTTCAGCACCGGCTGGCTGGCCGGAGAGTCGGTGTAGGAAAAGGGATTGGAGATTAGGGATTGGGGACTTTTTCACCGATGAGAGAGTTATTCACCATTCCTGCGCGAATTATTCACCAAAAAGGAGTTTTTCATTATTCACCGCTTGAATAGCGCGGTGAAAAAGTTACGGCGTGTTGAACAATTGCAACTGCTTGTGTGTCAATGAGTTCCGGCGGCTCGTTTTTTCGTAACTCGGCACGCTCTTTTGGGTGGCATGTTGAATAATTCCCTCTCCGGCATTATCTGAATCCCCTCGTTTTTGGCTATTTCGTCGGTCGGATAGTTCATGCCAGTTCTTTTAGCACATTGCCGAGCCGATTTCAATCGAACTTTCTGGGCCAATGGCGGAAAAAAACCGCCGTTCGCTTTCCGTCGGCGTGCCGACCGCACACGAGGTATTTTGAAAAAAGCTGGAACTGTTCCGACTCGCCCCAAAACGGCCTCCTCCGTCGACCGCCATAATCCATGACTGTCCGCCTTGATCCACGTCATTGACCTGGTTATTATGGCCATACCCATTTGGGGCTGACAACATTGATGGGACAGTCCCATGTTCGCTGACACGAAAATTGGGGTGGTCCTCGCATTGGAGGCCAATTCATCATGGGCAACTACCAACCGACTTCTCGACGACCGATTGCCGATGTTTTCCGTCTGACCGCCCACGGGGCTGTCACGCTGTGCGTGCGGCTTGGCATCCATCCCGACGCGATTTCGTATGGATCGATCGTCGCCGCGGCGTCGGCCGCCCTTTGTTTTTGGTGGGCCGGATCCGTGCCGGCGCTGCTTATTCCCGCCGCTTTGTTCTGCTATTTGCGGCTGTGGTTCAACATGCTCGACGGCATGGTGGCCCTGGCGTCGGGCAAGGCGAGCCTGCGCGGCGAAGTGCTCAACGATTTGCCCGACCGCGTTTCCGACACGATTATTTTCGTCGGCGTCGCGCACAGCGGGCTATGCGGCATGATCGGCGGTTATTGGGCCGCGATTTTCGCGTTGTTGACCGCTTACGTCGGCACTTTCGGCCAAGCCTTGGGCGTCGGACGCCAGTTTGGGGGCATCATGGCCAAGCCGTGGCGCATGGTCGTGTTGCACGTCGGAGCTTGGATCACGCTCGGCCTCATTTGGTCGGGCCAATCCGTTCGATGGGGACCGCTGACGGTGCTTGACTGGACCAATTTGGCCGTCATACTCGGATGCGTCGAAACCATTGCCGTGCGGCTGGCTCGAATCATGCGAGGGTTGGCAGAAAAAAATCGCACCAACAGGAATCCCTAAAATGTGTCCGAGTGCGGCGTTGGCGTCCGAAGTGTTTCGCCTGTATGCCGGCCTGCTGTTGGGGCTGGTGACCGTCGGCGGAATTTTGATCGCCACGTTGCGTTGGGGCCTGCATCGCGACGTGACGCACGCTTGGCAATCGTACACGTCGTGGCTTGTGATGACGCCGCTGGCGGTTCTCGGCATTTTCGCCGGCCGCGTGCCGTTCATCGCGTTGCTGACGCTGCTCGCCATTTTTGCATTCAAGGAGTATGCTCGGGCAACCGGCGTGTATAACGATTGGCTGATGACCGGCGTCGTGTATCTCGGCATCGTTATCACCGGCGTGGCTTCCGCCATGGTCGATCCGAAATTGGGCGTGCCCGGCTGGTACGGCATATTCGCGATTCTCCCGGCCTACATAATCGCCCTCATTTTGCTCATTCCAATTCTCCGCAACCGCTCCCAAGGCCAACTCCAATCAATCGCCTTGGCGATTTTGGGCTTCTTGTATATCGGCTGGATGTTCGGGCACTTGGCTTTTCTGGCCAATTCGGCAAATGCCTACGGCTATCTTTTTTATCTGATCTTCGCCGTCGAAATCAACGACATCGCCGCCTATGCGTTCGGCAAGATTTTCGGCCGGCATCCGCTGCGAAGCAACATCAGTCCCAAGAAAACGTGGGAAGGTTCGCTCGGCGCGTTGGCCGTGTCGATGGCCTTGCCTTGGGCGCTGCGATTCTCTTTTCCCGACAATTTTTCGACGTTGGAACTGCTGCTGACCGGCCTGATCGTCGGCATCACCGGACAGTTCGGCGATTTGTCGATGAGCGTCATTAAACGCGATTTGGGCATCAAGGACATGGGCGCGTTGATTCGCGGCCACGGCGGAATTCTCGACCGCATCGACAGCTTGATCTACGTGACCCCCCTGTTTTTTCACATGGTGCGGTGGTTTCACGGCATTTATTGATGAGTATGGAGCCTTGGCATTACAATACGGCGGAAGATATCGACAAGACGTTGGTCGAGCGGCTGAAGGATTTTCCTCGCGAGCCGGACATCCTGGTTTATTCCGCTCGATTGATCGCGGCGACGCTGCTTCGCGGCTGCCTTCGGGCGTATCATCGGCTGCAAGTCATCGGCCGCGAGAACTTGCCCCGCGATGGTTCGTTTGTGTTGGTGGCCAATCACAGTAGCCATTTGGATGCCTTGTCGATTCTTTCGGCAATCCCAATTAGCAAGTTGCATCGCGTGTTTCCAGCCGCCGCTCGGGATTTCTTTTTTGTGAGCATTCCACGAATTGCGATCGCCGCCGTGGTAGTCAACGCCTTGCCGTTCAATCGTCAGGCAAACATCCGGCAAAGCCTTTCGCTTTGCCGCAATTTGTTGGCGAATCCTGGCAATGTGTTGCTGTTGTTTCCCGAGGGAACGCGCAGCACGACCGGCGAACTCGGCGAGTTCAAGGGCGGGATCGGCCTGATGTTGGCCGGCACCCACGTGCCGATCGTTCCATGCTGGATCGACGGTGCATTTAGGGCGTGGCCGAAGGGGAAAATATTTCCGCGTCCTTACCGCGTGCGTTTGGTCATTGGCAAGCCTCGCACGTATGAGCATCTTGGTCACGGCAAAGACGCGGCGGTCGAGATCGGCAACGACCTTCGCGAGGCAATTTTGGAGTTGGCTTCCGTGTTTTCGCCGAAAGAGAAAAAATAGCGACGAGAACACGATCTTCGTTTTTCTATTTCGCTCCCTCTTCTACTGATCCAACCCCGTGATGTGGCTTTGAATCAGGTTGCCGATGTTTTGGGGGACGGTGAGGCGGAGGCGTTCGAGCATGCACTCCCAGCGAAAGGCGAGGCTGCCGGCCTCGTCGCGAGGGCGATGCTTGAACAGCGTGTCGAAGCCGCGCTTGCGCTTGCGATATTCCAATTGGATTCTTGCGAATCGGGTGACGAAGGCTTCGACGTACAACGCGACGAACTCGTGCGGGTTCGTCAGCAGCGGCAGGCGGCGATTGACCGGCTCGGCATATTCGGCGGCGAAATGTTCGAGGTCGGTGCGATAATCGACGAACGTTCCGGTTTGATCGGCCACGACGATTTCGACGGGCTGCCCGGCCTCGTTTTCGATGATGACTTCGTCGCCGTCGTCGAAGATGACGCTGCCCTGCCGTCGGCAGCGGCCGACGATCATGTTCGGGGCGGCGGCTTGGCCCAAGAGCCGGGCGAAACGCAGGGCGAAGTTGGGATCGGCCAATTTCGCCGGCGGGATTTTGTCGGTGGCCATGCCGCGGATGTAGTCGCGCTCGAAATACGGCGACCAGATGATGATGTTTTCCACGTCGGGTCGGCGGCCGTGGTATTGCTCGCTGATTCGCTTGGCGGTGCTTCGGTTGGGCACGTTCATGCCGAGTTGCCGGCAGCCCAAGCGGCGGTCGAGGATATAGTCGGTGTATTCTTCCGATTGGATAATGGCGTCGAGCAGTTTTTTCCCGTCGTCGAGATGCTCGCGGATGCCCCATTTTTGCATTCGGATGATTTTGATGATTTCGCCGGCGATGCCGCGTTGTTTGATCTGCGC
>CAZWNM010000144.1:0-6082 GCA_964635765.1 uncultured Planctomycetaceae bacterium
CATCATGGACGGCGCGGGCGACGACGCCCAAATCGCGCGGCTCTTGGCGGCGCTTCACCAAAAAGGCGAAACCGTGGCCGAAGTGGCCGGCGCGGCCGTGGCCATGCGCCGGCGCATGACGCCGATCCGCTCATCGCGCCGCGATTTAATCGACACCTGCGGCACTGGCGGCGACGGCTCGCGGACGTTCAACATTTCGACCGCTGCCGCAATTGTGGCCGCAGCCGCCGGCGCGGCGGTGGCCAAACACGGCAATCGGGCCGCCACCAGCCGAAGCGGCTCGGCCGACGTGCTGGCCGCGTTGGGCGTCCACGTCGAGGCCGGCGTCGCATGCGTCGAAGCGTGCTTGGACGAACTCGGCATCTGCTTCTGCTTCGCGCCGTTGATACACATGGCCATGCGGCGCGTGGCGGCCGTGCGGCGGCAACTCGGCACGCCGACGATCTTTAATATTCTCGGCCCGCTGGCGAATCCGGCCTCCGCTCCGTTCCAATTGCTGGGCGTCGGCCACGCCGAATTGCAGTCGCTGCTGGCCGAGTCGCTGACGCTGTTGGGCATACGCCGGGCGTTGGTGGTACATGGCGCGGATGGACTCGACGAAGTTTCGCTCGCCGGGAAAACCGTCGTTTTGGAAGCCGCCGACGGAAAGACGCGGCGATTCGAGTGGCGACCAGAGGATTTCGGACTTCAACCGGCGGATCGGAGCGAAATGCTTGTTGCCAGTCCGGCGGAAAGCGCGTCGATCATTCGCGGCATTCTCGACGGCCGGCGCGGTCCGTCGCGCGACATTGTTCTGTTGAACGCCGCCGCCGCGCTTTGGACGGTCGGCTTGGCCGCCACGCCCACGGCCGGCGTCGCCCGTGCCGCCGAAGCGATCGACAGCGGCGCGGCCCGAGAACTCTTAGCCCGGCTTGTGGAGCGAACGAATCGCTAGGAATGAAAAAGTTCGACACCGGTCGCGGGTACCGATTGAATCCTTATTCTGTCGTGCCGGCATCATGAGAAACCCTGACTGTTGAAAGCTGGCTTGCTTCGCTCAATCATGTCCGTCGTGGGTCGTGGACGGCATTTGATGCACGGCCTCAGTGGAGTCATCACCCACGATTTCCAATTGGAATTCATTCGACATTAGCTTGCCTGTCCACGGCCTACCTCTGAAAAAAGGGGCATACCCCCAACGAACCTTGTAAGTTCCGGGTTTGTTCAAGTCAAATTCCTCACAAAGGTCAGGATACACCATCCCAACAATTTCGCGATGGTGAAGTACGACCGAATTCTTGTCCAATGGCAACGTGTTCGGAAAGTCCACAGCAGGGCCGAGATACGATACCTCTTGCCCGTCGCTACGTGTTACCTGAAAATACGATACGTTGAGCGGGTCCACCGGGTGGAAAGGACGCCACACGCTGAGTTGGAGCTTAGACATCGCATCGCTTTCAAGCCCCAGCCCATCGCCGACAAGTATGATTCCAAAGTCCACTGGGATCGCTTGGCCCACTTTGAACTGGCTACCGTGGCACTCGACAAAAGCCGCCAGACCATCCTTGACCTCACCATGTGGAAAGACGTTGGTCGGCCGGGCTGCCCCGGCACTTCTCCTTATCTGCCACAGTGCCCTGGCAGCGCACTGCCGGGTATATTTGTCTTCATCCTGAAGGACTCTTGTCAGTGCCGGAATGGCTTTACTCGCTTCTGACCCCATTCTGTCCAAACACTCGACGGCTCTTCGCCGGACAAGACGGTCTGTATCTTCCAGTGCCTTTATCAGCGATGGGATTGCCTGCTTGGCTTCCGGTCCAAATTTCAGTAGTGCCTCGGCAGCGCTCCGCCGGACTGCCACATCATTGTCTCGCAGTTTTTCTGTCAGTCCAGTGACCGTTTTACCATCATGCCGGGGTTCCTGCGCCTGTCCGTACAAAGCCCCTCCCAGAAGGACGCTCAAAGCCAAGATCGTGAGTAGACTTTTCATCATTGATCTCCCCATGTATGGGATCGACGCCCCTTTGCTTGGACGCACCCGCAGAGCGAAAGGTTCCAGCCAAACTCCCGTGGACGCCTTGTCTGTGCCGTTGATGGGGGACAACACCAGTGCGTTTGTCCTCCACAACGACCAAACCCAACCCCCGTAGTCGGAGGCACATCCATCCGACCATTTCTCAGTTGTAGCCCTTTACAACATTTCAACAGGCTGCTATGCCGCTCGGCGAAGCGACGGACCGATGGCGACAACGTGATCGTTTCGGCAGGCGGCGAATCGGTTTCGCCACCGTCCGACGGTCGGTTTCGAGGTATGGAGTTCGGCGGCGATGGCTTCGTTCGTCTTGTCATCGGCCGCCGCCAAAATAATTTTCGCCCGCAACACCAAGCGCGCGGGCGTGCTTCGTCCCCGCGACCACGTCGTCAGCGTTTTTCGTTCGCCGTTGGAAAGCACAATAACCGTCGCCGTTTTCATGGGTTCCATCCTCCTATAAAAGATGAAACCCCACAACCATCAAAAAGTAACGCTATTTGCAAGACACTACCTAGTGACAGCGAAGCGTTGTTTTGCGATAATGGTTGGCGGCCGTGGTCGGCTAACGCGCCGGCCAGCGTTGCAGCCGTTAAACATTACAACCGTTGCCCTTCACTATCAACAGGCCGCTATTCATGTCCATTCGCTATTTGGTTTTCGACGTTGAAAGCGTGGCCGACCCGCGGCTTGTGGCGAAACTTCGCTACGGCGATCCGTCGCTCGATCCGAACGAAGCGGTTCGCCGCTATCGCAACGAGTTGATGGAGAAATACGAAAGCGATTTCATTCCCTATACCTTTCAGATTCCGATTTCCGTCGTGGTGGGCAAGGTGGCCGACGACTTCGGACTCGAAGACATCGCGGTGCTCGACGAGCCGCAATTCCGGCCGCACGTCATCACCGAGTATTTTTGGCGCGGCTGGGAAAAATATCGCCGGCCGACGCTGGTGAGCTTCAACGGCCGAGGGTTCGACGTGCCGCTGTTGGAATTGGCCGCGTTTCGATACGGCATCAGCGTGCCCGGCTGGTTCCAATCGACCGGCAAGTCGTTCGACCAGCCGCGCGGACGCTACAACACGACCTCGCATCTCGATCTATGCGAGTTGCTGACCAACTTTGGCTCGACGCGATTCACCGGCGGCTTGAATCTCGCGGCGAACATTCTCGGCAAGCCTGGAAAAATGGACGTTCACGGCGACATGGTGCAAGACATGTACGAAGCCGGCCGCTTGGCCGAAATCAACGATTACTGCCGCTGCGACGTGCTCGACACGTATTTTGTTTTCCTTCGCACGCGGGTGTTGACCGGCCAACTCACGCTCGAAGCCGAGCAGCAACGGATCGGGCGAACGAAGCAATGGCTCGAAAGCAAGGCCGACGGCTCGCCGGCGTTTCGCCACTATCTCGACCACTGGGGCGATTGGCAGAACCCGTGGCCCCAACCGCCGGCCGATACGGCGACGTAGCGAATACCAAAACACCTCGGAAATGCGAACGACATGGGGAAAAACGGAATGAAACCTTTGCCGATGCTATTTTCGCCCAGTTTGTATTTTGTGTTTTTTCTTTTGATGACGTTCGCCGCCGACCCGGCCCCGCAGCAAGAGCTGCCGCCGCCGTTCGCCAAACTGCTTCCGCTGCACACGAAATTGGAGAAGCCCCAGCCGGGCGAATGGCTCGCAAAACATCCGGAGTGGGGCCAAGACTATCAGCAGTATCTTGACGGACACCCGATCACCGCCAGCCGGCAACGGCGAACTATCTACGTGCAGCCGTTGGGCGACTTCACCGAGACGGAGAAGGAAATCGTCGATCAAACCGCCGAGTTCTTGGGCGTGTATTTTCAACTCCCGGTGAAAACCCGCAAAAAACTTCCGCTCGACGTGATTCCGCAAACCGCCCGGCGCAAACGCGATGGCGGCGCCGAACAAATCCTTACCACCTACGTGCTCAACAACGTGCTCGCGCCGCGATTGCCGAAAGACGCCGTCGCGATGATCGCCTTCACGGCGGCCGACCTTTGGCCTGGCGAAGGATGGAATTACGTGTTCGGCCAAGCCTCGCTGGGCCGCCGCGTCGGCGTTTGGTCGATCCATCGCTACGGCAATCCGGCCGACGGCGACGCGGCGTTCCACTTGTGTTTGATGCGAACGATGAAAACAGCCTCTCACGAGACGGGCCACATGTTCTCGATGGCCCATTGCACGTTCTTCAAGTGCAACATGTGCGGCAGCAACCATTTGCCCGAGGCCGATAGCCATCCGTTGGAGCTTTGCCCAGTCTGTCTCGCCAAACTCTGCCACGCCACAGGCGCCGACCCGGTGAAGCGATTCGAGCGACTCGCGGCGTTTTATCGCGCACACGGCTTTCAGGCCGAAGAGGAGTTTTGCGAGAAATCGCATGCCGTCATTCTGAGTACAGCGAAGAATCTGACGTTTCCAGAAAAGCAAGATTCTTCGCTGCGCTCAGAATGACAGAGACTGCGTGAACATGGTCCCCGGCTACGTTTCCTGATCCGAGAAATCGCGTGCGACGGCGGAAAATGGATCGCTCTCATCCTCGAAATTCCAGTAGCTGAGCCGGAGAAGCCTTTCGCTATGAGCGGCCATGTATTTTGCAACGCTGGAATCGGGATACGATTCCGAGGCTAAATTGGCGACCCATCGGGCCTCTCGATAACAGCCCTGCTCGACCAGCGATTGGTACTGATTGGCAAGGCGGGCGATGTCGCGCCGCTGCCAAAACCGCGTAATCGACGGCGATGCCACCGCCCCGGCGAGGAGAACGATGCAAATCAGCCGGCAGAAACGCGCCCCTCGTCCCTTGAGAGAACGTATTTGTGACGGAATTGTAACATTATAAAAATTCATGGTGTGGATTCTTTGAATAAGCGGCCCCGTTGCCGAGCACCCCTCCAGTGGAGAATTCTCGCGGACAAGGTTGGCGATGTTACTGCCGTTTGCCCAAGAACCGCAAGGCCAATCCCTGACCCATCTGTCGTTTCTACGTTGTCGGTCTCGTTTTTGTTCGCTAAATTGCAATGTTTTGTCCACGCCATAAATGCAAGATTGTTTATTCATTATACCCAGATTACCCAAATTGTTCAACGCTCGCATAAATCGCTGTAGAACTACTCTGTGTTCTCAGGTACACTACGCAGGCTTGCGTAGTTTAGCTCTCCAGCCCACAATGGCTTCCACATAGGGAAGGCGGCGATGGCAAATTGGCCCTTTCGTTTTATTCATGCCAGTGATTTTCACTTGGAACGGCCCTTGATGGGCGTCGCCGAGGTGCCCGACCATCTGCGGGCTGTTTTTTTGGAGACGCCCTACGCCTCGGCGCTCCGCGTGTTCGAGGCCGCGTTGAGCGAGGACGTGCAATTCGTCGTTCTGCCGGGCGGAATTATCACGCCGGCCGCAACCGGTCCGCGCGGCCCGCTCTTTTTGGCCGAACAATTCGCCCGGCTTGCCGAACGGCGCATCGAGGTTTTTTGGGCCGGCTCGGTTGGCGACACGCCCGAAATGTGGCCGGCGTCGGTGAAGCTACCGCAAAACGTTCATTGTTTCCCTCGCGGCAAGGTTGAAGAACTTCTAGCAACCGGCGACAACGGACCGCTTGCCCGAGTGGCCGGCGTTTGTTGCGACGAGCAGCGTCCGTGGCGGGCGACCGATTTCCAGCCCGACCCGAACGGGCTTTACACCGTGGCCGTCGCGCATGGCGAGGTCGATCTCGCCGTATTGCAAACCCGAGGCGTGCATTATTGGGCGCTCGGCGGCCGGCACGACCGCGGCACGCCGCGTGCCGGGCAGCAGACGGTTCATTATTGCGGCACCACACAAGGCCGCCGGCCGGAGGAAAGCGGCACGCACGGTTGCACGCTCGTCCAGGTCGACGAGCAACGGCAACCGCGAACCCGCATGATTCCGACCGACGCCGCGCGTTGGCTGGCCGAACGGGTGACGATCGACGAATCCGTCACGGCCGAGACGTTGGAATCGCGGATTCGAGAACGAATCAACACGCTCGTGGAAGCATCGCCGACTGTCGCGCTGTTGATTTCGTGGACGATTG
>CAZWNM010000145.1:0-6053 GCA_964635765.1 uncultured Planctomycetaceae bacterium
TATATTGCAATTCGAGCGATTCAACGGTCCGCGATTGCATGATCATCAACGGGAATAGTCCCGTGAGCGCAATGCCCAACACCGTCATGGCGACGACAAGCTCCAAGAGCGTGTAGCCATTGCGGCATTGACCGAAGTTCGAATGGTGATGGCGTAGCCGTTTCATGGCAGAATTACTGATACCCCGGCATGATGGATATGTTGCCCGGCGCACTGAGGACGCCGGAAATTTCTCCGTCGCCGGAGATGCTAAGCGAGCCGGACCATTGCGAACTTCCCGAGCGCGTGGCGGCGGCCGTAACGCTGCTGGAAGAAACGACCGTTGCGGAGTAGTTGTATCCTCCGGCATCCGTGGAATTGATGGTCGGATCGAGGAGTTTCAAGGATTGGAGGATCGTCAAATCGGAGGTGTAGGTTTGATATTCAAGCCAATACAGCCGTTCGGCGGCCCAAATGGTGCGGAGGTTGGCGGCGGCGATGTCGCATCGCGACTGTTCGATCGCCCGCTGAAAGCTCGGCACGCTCATGGCGGCCATGGCGCCGATAATCGCGAAAACGACCATCAACTCCGTGAGGGTGAACCCTCGCGGCGTCGTGCGGCGTTCGGCGTTGTGGCGCGTGGCGGACATGGAAAGTCGTCAGTTATCAGTTTTTAGTTATCAGTTGGCAGTTTCAGAAGGTCGTTTAGCCGCCACGTCTATGCGGTGTTGAAGTGGCGAACGTTCGGCATTTCATTGGATCGCGACTCCCATTCCCGGCGAGGACGCCGGGGCTAAACTGATTACTGACAACTGATAACTGAATACTTCCTCTTCTTTTTAATGTACCGCACCGGCCATTTGGAACATCGGCATGTAAATGGAGAGCATGATTCCGGCGACGGTGGCGCCCATGAAGACGATGACGCACGGCTCCATAAGCTTGGTGACTTTGCCGATCAGGCTTTCCATTTTTTCCTTGTAATAAGGGGCCATTTGCTCCATGACGGGCGCAAGCTGGCCGGAGCCTTCGCCGATGCGAACCATATTCGTGATCATCGTGGTGAACAGCCCGGTTTCTTCGAGCGAGACGGACAAGGGGCGTCCGGCGGCCACGCGGCCATGCACTTTTTCAAGCGCCTCGCGGTAAATCGGATTGTTATGAAACACGTTTTCGAGCACGCCGAGCGTTTCCAACATGGGAATGCCGCTTTTCAACAACAGCGAAATATTCGCGCAAAATTGGTACATGGCCATTTGCACGACGAGTTCTCCGAACATGGGCAGTCCGACCAGGATGCCGAGTACGCGGCGTCGGCCGGCGTCGGTGGTGCAATACCACTTGAACGCCGCGACGACCGCGCCGATGCCCATTCCGGCGAAGATTCCGTACTTGCCGAGCCAGTTGGAAGCGTTGACCACGAATTGCGTAATGGCCGGCAACTCCGCGCCCATGTCCTTGAACATTTTAGCGAAGGTGGGAACGACGAACCAAAGCATGGCGGTCACCACGATGACGGAGACGCAGACCAAGACGATCGGGTACATCATGGCGCCGGCGATTTTCTTCCGCGTCGCCCTGCTTTCGTGGATTTGCTTGTTGAGTTCGGTAAGCACCAGCGACATTTGGCCCGTGATTTCGCCGGTGCGAATGACCTCGATCCAGTGATGCTGGAAGATTTTGGTGTGGTTGGCGGCGGCGGCGTGGAACGAACTGCCGGAGGCGATATGGCTGACGATGTCTTCGAGCGCCGCCCTCAATTTGAGGCTTTGGCTTTGTTCGGCGGTGATCTGAACCGCTTGCAGCAAGGGCGTGCCGGAAGCGATCAGCGTCGAAAGCTGATGGAAGAGCGTCATTTTGTCGTCCATTTTGCAGCCCCGGTGCGGTTTGCTCGACACGCGGGCATGTGCGATGAACCAATCTTCCATGGGCATGATTAATCGTCCTCGTTGGTGGCGACCGTTAACACTTCTTCCAAGCTGCTTACCCCGTCGCGCACTTTATCCATGCCGTTGTCGATCAGCAATTTCATGCCTTGTTCGCGGGCGGCGACGCGCAGTTCGGGCAACGGCGTGCGCGATTGAATGAGCGAAGCTATCTTCGCCGTGATTCGCACCACTTCGAACACGCCGACTCGGCCCTTGTAGCCCGCTCCGCGGCAGCGGTCGCAACCCTTGGGGCGAAACAGTTTTTGACCCGGCTGCAGGCCGTGCAATTTCGCGGTTTCCGGATTGCATTCGTAGGGCTCCTTGCATTCTTTGCAAAGGCGACGAATGAGCCGTTGCGCTTCGAGCACCCGCAACGTGGACGCCAGCAAAAACGGCTCGATGCCCATGTCGGTCAAGCGGTTGACGGCCGACAGCGAATCGTTGGTGTGAATGGTCGAGAGGACGAAGTGGCCGGTGAGCGCGGCACGGAGGCAAATGCCGGCCGTTTCCTGGTCTCGCACCTCGCCGACCATGATGACGTCGGGGTCTTGCCGCAAGAACGCGCGCAAGGCGCCTGCGAACGTCAACCCCACTTGCGTTTTCACTTGAACCTGGTTGATGCCCTTGAATTTGTATTCGACCGGGTCTTCGACCGTGCAGATGTTCGTGTCGGGTTCGTTCAACAAGTTCAAGCAAGCGTAAAGCGTGGTGCTTTTTCCGCTGCCGGTCGGCCCGGTGACCAGCATCAACCCATGCGGCATTTTAATGGATTCGATTAAGTCTTTCGATTGCCGCTGATCGAACCCGAGGCCGGTCAATTCGATGGGGATGGCGCCCTTGTCCAAGATACGCATGACCATCTTCTCGCCGTAGACGGTCGGGACGGTGCTGACGCGGAGGTCCACTCGCTTCGTGGTGCTTTTCAGCGCGATGGCGCCGTCTTGCGGAACTCGTTTTTCGGCGATATCCATTTTCGCCAGAATCTTGAAACGGGAGATGATCGGCACGAATTGCCCTTTCGTCGGCGACGGCAACGGCCGCAGTTCACCGTCGATGCGAAGCCGGACGGCGCAAGAGTCCTCGAACGGCTCCAAGTGAATATCGCTGGCGCCCTGCCGTAACGCCTCTTCGAGAATTTGGTTCACCATGCGAATGATGCGGCCGTCCGGTCCCGAAGGCGGCGCCTCGTCGAGGTCCAAAATATTCTCGTCCTGTTCGTCCTCCTCCTCCCTCTCGTCCTTTTCTTTTTCTTCTTTTTCCCCTTCATGGTTGGCGTATTCGTCGATGCGGCTGATGAATTTGGTCCGGGTGGCGAGATACAACGCCGTGATCGTTTTATCGACCACCGAAATCGGCGCCATCATCGGGCGAATGTTCAGGCCCGTGAGCAGTTGAAGCTCTTCGGCCATTAACATGTCTTCAAACGTGGAAAAGGCGATGTCGAGCGTGTCGCCGCGGATTTCAACCGGCACGAACATGTGCTCGCGGCAGAGCTTTTCCGGCAACAATCCCGCCAACTGCGGGTCGATCTGCTCCGGCGCCATGTCGAACAACGGCACCATGAGGTAGTCGGCGTAAACTTCGGCGATATGCTGGTCGAGAACGAATCCTTTTTTGACAAGCAGCGATTCGAGCGGACCGCGATCCTTGCTGCGCGCCTCGCTCAGGCTCTCGACCTGCTCGGGCGTGAGGATTTCCTTCTCCAGCAAAAGCCGGATCAGCAGCGGTTGCGAACTGGATGTCGCTAATTCGGCGGTGGTTGCCATAACGTCGAAACTCGGCTTGCGCTATTGCACAATAAAATAAGCGGTTTATTTCGGAGTTGTTTTGTCGTCGGAAGTCGCTTTGCCGTCGGAATTGGGAGCGGCGTCCGTCGCTTTCTTCGCGGCGGTGTCGGAATAGCTCAATTGGAACGGTCGTCCGTTCCACGATACGATGACTCGGTGCGGCTCGATGCTGGTGATGACGTAGGTCGTCGGCTCGCCGGGCGATTTCTCCACGGCTTCCTTCTCCTTATAAAGTCGGCCGTTGATCAACGCCAACCGTTTGTTGCCCACAATGCAAGTGGCGGAAAGGGTGAGACCGAAGTCCTTGAAATTCATCGCTTTTCCAATCTCGGCCTTGGCGCCCGGCTTGGCGGCTTTTTTTTTGGCCATGCGGTGTTCGCCCGCCCGCAGGAACGGATCCCGTTGCGAAGGCGGCGGAAATGTCGGCGAAAGCACGGCGGCGGAAAACCCCGGTTTGCTGGACGCCTTTGGCGAATCGGGCGACGCCTGCACGGCCTTGGGCGCGGGCGTCGTCAGGGCCGGCCAGGCCCAATAGACGGCCACGATCAAGACAATCGCATGCGGCAGTATTTTGGCGACAGCGGGCGGCATCTTAGCTAATTACTCCCAAAACGGTAATGTCCATGCTGACGCAATCCTCCCCGTCCACGTTCGCGGGAGCCCACTTCAACGTGTCCACGCGAAACAATCGCTCGTTCGATTCCAGCCATTGAACGAATTTATCAACTTCTTCGAGAGATCCCGAAAGTTTGATATTCAAGGTGATCACTTGATAGGCCCCGCCGGCTTGCACGGTGCCGGGGCTGAACGATTCCAGCTTTAACGGAGACCGCCGGATGCCGTTCAACACGAACTCCATCCATTCGGTCGCGTCGGTTTGTTGCGGAAGCCGTTTCTCGACTTGCTGAAACTGCTTCCGAAGCTGTTCCACTTCGGTGGCCAATTTCAGTTGATTTCTGGAATTCGCGAGTTTTTGATTCGTGAGGTCGATTTTGCCATTCAACGGCAAATAGATGACTCCATATCCGGCCGCCAATACCGCGGCAAGGACCGCCGCGCGAAGTTGCGCGGGGTTGCGCAACGCCTCGACCAAGGCGTTTTTCTTGCTGGTTCGGCGGTCTTGTCCTTCATTGACGCTCATTTGGTCTTGCCTTTGGCGGCAGGCTGACAACGCACGGAAAAGGCGACGGCTTCGTTACTGCCATTCTTGCCGGCTCCCGGCATCGAGGCCCTCCGAAGTCCCGACGATTCGACGGAGGAAAACTCCTGCTTCAACCGCGGATTGTTGCGCAATTGTTGCACGAATTTGCCGACCTCGAGCGGCACCGCGCCGCTTGGCGTCATCGGCATCATCGCCGGAAACGCCAACGCCTTTCGCCCGCCGCCGCCCGACATATTCAAGCGGGAATCGCAATCAATGCGGCTCACGACCATTTCTTTCGGCAATAAATCCGAGAACTCGCGAAGGATGCCGGTCCATACCGTGCGACTGTCGAGAAACTTATGCAAGAAGTCGATTTTTTTCGATAATTCCTTCTTTTCTTTTTCCAAATTCGGCACGGTCGCCATCGCGAGGGTCTTGCTTTGGCCGCACAAAAGTTGGGCCGATTCGCAAGCCTTGCTCACGCCATCGCTCTGGTGCATAAGAACCAACGCGAGAAAGGCCATGATCAGGGACTCGCCGACCAGTTCCCCCCACGGGAAAATATCCCGCAACGCCGCCGGCGGCTTCAACCCACGCGCCATGTCGAACGTCGGCATGATCGGTCCGATACATCCCAACGCCAAACCGAAAGCCGCCGTCGCGCCGTCCCAGGCGGGCGTCTCCCGCCAAATCATGCGGGCGCCGACCTCCGCCGGCAACCCCTCTTTCTGAAGCCGCTCGTGAAGATCGGGGCGACCGTGCATGATGACGTATTCCGGCGACACCTCGATCCCGAGATATTGGATATGGCTCAGCAACGTCCGAACCGACGACAAGATCGCCATGCCTTCCGAAAGGGACGGCAGCGCGAAGGCTCGCCATGCCAGCGGTTGGCCGGAGACGGTCAAAACGGCTGTTCCCTCTTCCTTGCCCAGGAAAAACCACAGAATCGTTTTGGCTCGGCGCGGCGTGCGATGGGAATGCGACGCCGCCCGAACCAACGCGCACGCCGCCGGCTCGGCGTAGTTGGCGATGCCGCCGCATCGCTGCAACGACGCCAAAATCGCCGTCATATACTTCTTTCGGCACGCCGCCACGCACGCCACCGGCGTCTTGTCGCAGGTGATTTTGGCCATGTCATACGTCAAATCGTCGACCGAAATATCGGACGAACGAAATAGTTTCTGCAACACGGATTCCGGCGCCGGAACGGTG
>CAZWNM010000146.1:0-6052 GCA_964635765.1 uncultured Planctomycetaceae bacterium
CAGCAGGTTTCGAAGCTCGAACGGCGGCGCGACCAGTTGTTGGTCAGCCGCACGTCGCTGCATCCGGCGGTTCAGGAATGCGAAGAACGTCTTGCCGCGGTTCGATCGAAAATGGCGTTGGTTCCCGAAACGGTACCCGCCACGATGGCCGGCCATGCGGCAACCGCCGGTTCGTCGCCCGGCGAACGTGGGACGACCGACGAAAACCAGCGAAAACTCTCGCAATTGGCGGCCGAGGTCGCCAACCGACGAGCGGCATTCGAGGCCGCAGAGCGCGAGATGCGGCAGATTGCACAAAAACAGCAATCCGGCACCCAGTTCGTCGTTCAATACGCCACGGCCGTGCAGAATCCAGCGGAAACCGATTATAGTTGGCAACGATTACTGTGGACGATGTTTGCGGCAAGCGCGCTTATGGCGTTCGGTGTCGGTTCGATTGCCCTAGGAGTGAGCATCGAGCCGCCGATCGTGAGCGTGGAGGAAGTCGAGGACGAGTTGGGCGAAGCGGTGATCGGCGTTGTTCCGACCGATGAGCCGGCGCCCGATGCGGCGGAAATTCGCCAGCAGATACGAGTTCGGCGAACGGCGATAGCGGCCGGCGTGTTATTGATGGCCGCGTGTCTGGTGGTGGCCATCGGCGGGGTGTCGGGGATGAACTGAACTAGCCATTACCTCTGCGTTCCAATCGCGCCAACCCGCCAACTTTGCCTTGTCGCCTTTTTTCGCCCTGTTTTCCCCTTCCGCGCCTTCCGCCGCATTCTTTTTCCGTTCCGCCGGTTTCTCGGGCGGTCGCTTATCATTCATCCGGCGGCTGCCGAATTGATGGAATGGGACAATACATCCTCGTGCGGCATTGCGACGCGGCGAGAATTAGGCATTATAGGAAAATCAGGCGATGTACGACGGCTGTTTCGGCCTCAACCGACGACCTTTCACCTCGGTGCCGCAAGCGGATCAGTATTTTCCAGCGGGCACTATTGAAAACGCGCGAACCACGCTCGCCCGATGTATCCAACGCGGCGAAGGCGCCGGCTTGGTCATTGGCCCGTCGGGTACGGGCAAGACGCTGCTGTTTCTGACGTTGGCCGATCAATTTCGGCGTTCGTTTCAAGTGGCCATGTTGGCCAGCGGCCGGCTGAGCACCCGGCGTGCCTTGTTCCAGGCGATTTTGTACGAATTGGGCCGCCCCTATCGCTACATGGACGAAGGCGAGTTGCGGCTGGCCGTGGTGGACTATCTGACTTCGAGCGACGACGCCTCGCGCGGCATGTTGCTGCTGGTCGATGAAGCCCACACGCTGCCGCTTCGCTTGTTGGAGGAGATTCGCTTGCTGAGCAACGTGGCGCGAAACGGCCAATCGTTGGTGCGGCTTGTGTTGGCGGGCGGCGCGGCCTTGGAAGAGCGGTTTGCAAGTCCCAAGCTCGATTCGTTCAGCCAACGGTTGAGCGCACGATGTTACCTGGAAGTTCTCAATCGAACCGAGACGCAAGATTACATTCGCTGGCAAATCGATTCGGCGGGCGGACTCGGCGAGGAAGTTTTCTGCGAGGAAGCGTGTCAAAGCGTTTTTCAGGCCACCGGCGGCGTGCCGCGACTGATTAACCAGGTCTGCGATCACGCCCTGCTGCTGGCCTATGTCGCCGGCCGCAAAACGGTCGAGCCCGCCAACATCGAGGAAGCCTGGGCCGATCTTCAACAATTGCCGACGCCTTGGAGCGGCAACGCCCCAAAAAGCGGCGCGGACGACGGCGCAAGCGGCGGCGTCATCGAGTTCGGCTCGCTCGACGATTCGCCGGAAACGCCCGGTGCATCGAATGCCGGTTCCGCCGTCGCAGCCGAGTCGCCGCGCGTGTTTCGCGTCGCCTCGATCGAGGAGGATTTCGAGGAAGGCGTCGAGATCACGGCCGACGATGCCGCGCCGAGCGAACAAATCACCCGAATCAAACAACTTCTCGCCGAGGCCGAGGACGATTTCCAGCCGGCCGGCAGCATCGGGCCGGAAATCGAATTACATTTTGAAGAAGAGGCGGTGCATCCGTTCCGAGAAGAGTTCGAGCACGAGGAAATCGTCGCGGATCGTTACGCCGTGAAACCGGCGGCGGTTCAGCCGCTCGCACAAGTTTCAGGAGTTCAAGAGGCCGAAAAAGTTGAAGAAGTCCGAACCGTTTGCGAGGAGCCGGAGCCGGTTTACGCCGCGGCCGCCGTTGCATCTGCGCCGAGCGTAGCCGTGCTGGAAAGCGAAAGCGACGGCAAAGGCCCCCCGCCGACGTCGCACCACGAGTATCGCCGCTTGTTCGCCAAACTTCGCCGAGGATGATTTTTATGATGGGCATGATATCGAGCGAGTCGTGGACGGATACAATCGTGCCGCCGGCGGTTTCGCCCAAGCGACATGACCGTGACGCGGCGGAGCCGGTGACATACGAGACTGCGGACGAGGCGCGAGGGGCGAGGGGCGAGGGGCGGAACGCCGCCGTCGAGCGATTCGCGTTCCCTGAAATTTCGCCGTTCGACGATGAACCGGCGGCGGGACGATCGCCGAAGGCCATCTGGCCGAAATGCGATTGTACGGAAACCAAGGAGGCATGCGTCGAGTTGGCGAAAACGCTCCACGCTCGGTTGCCGTCCGATCGAGCTTGGGTGCTGGCGATTACGAGTCCAAGCGACGGCGACGGCAAAACCAGCCTGATCACGGCCCTCGCGCCGGAGTTGGCCAAAACGTTCGCCGGCGTGTTGGCCGTCGATGCCGATTTTCAACAGGCCGACCTTACCGCTCGTTTGTCACTGGTTTCGGACGATTCCGGCGACGATGCTCCGCTGATTTATCCGACCGATTTCGCCGGGCTGAGCGTCGCGCCCATGCGGATAGAGCAGCAAGAGCGGCAATCTTTCGAGGCGGCATGGCTCGATACGTTGCGAAAGGATTGGCCCCTGACGATTTTAGACATGGCTTCGCTGCGGCATCCGGCGACCGCGTCGATATTGGGCCTATGCGACGGCGTATGTTTGGTCGTCCGGCTCGGCCACACCGCGCATCGAGCCGTGGCGAGAGCCATCACCGCGATCGAATGTTGCGGCGCGAAATTCTTGGGATGCGTGGCGGTGGGAGAAGCGGAAAAAGAGGGATTGGGGGTTGGGAATTAGGCGTTGGAGACTGGAGGCTGGGGATTGGTATTGGAGTGCCGCGCGTGCCACTGGCTCCGCCAGTGCTTTCGTGCTATAACACTGGCTACACAATGGATTCGGTGCTGCGCCGCAAGCAGCTTTCTAATCCCTAGCCCCTAATCCGTAGCCCCTTCTTCATGTCCGCCTCCAATCACCCGAACCACAACCTTCTGCTCGCGGCCATCGCGGTCATTGTGGCGGGCTATCTGGCGGCGGCCGTCTTTCAATTTCCGCAACGCGGCACGGCCTTGGTCGTCGCCGGCCAGTCACATGATAAGTCGGCCGAATATGCAGCGCCACCGGCCGCCACGGCCGCACATGCCGCGCCGCGCCATCCGCCCTATTGGATGGTTGCGCCGTTCGTGCTGCTCTTGGGCGCGATCGCCGTGCTGCCACTCGTGCCGGCCCTCGAACATTGGTGGGAAAGCAATCTGCATCGGTTTTACGTGGCCGGCGGATTGGCCGTCCTCACGCTGGCCTATTATGCAACGCTGCACGCCGGGCCGCTCGACGCCCATTGGCCGGCCCATCACGTCGCGCTGCCGGCCATCGCGGGCTTGAACCTTTCGCAAACCGCCGAAGTGTTTGCCAACGCGATTTTCAACGAATACGTTCCGTTCATCGTTTTGCTGTTCAGTTTGTACACGATCAGCGGCGGCATTCGCATTGAAGGCGACCTGCCGGCCCATCCGATGGTGAACGTCGCTTTTTTAACCGTCGGCGCCGTGTTGGCGAGCCTGATCGGCACGACCGGCGCGGCCATGCTTTTGATCCGCCCTCTGCTGGAAACCAATCGCGAGCGGAAAAATGTGAAGCACACCGTGGTTTTTTTCACGTTCATCGTGTGCAATTGCGGCGGCTTGCTCTTGCCGCTTGGCGATCCGCCGTTGTTTCTCGGCTATCTGATGGGCGTGCCGTTTTTGTGGACCGGCGTGCTTTGGAAAGAATGGTTCTTCGTCAACGCCGCGCTGCTGGCGATTTATTTGCTTTGCGACGTTTTTTGGTTCTATCCCCATGAGCCGGCGCGCAATATCGCCCGCGATGAAACGCGACGGCACCGGCTGCGATTCGGCGGCGTTTGGCCGAACGCTTTGCTGTTGGGCGGCGTGATTTTTTCCGTCGCCTTATTGGACCCCGGCAAGGCTTTTCCCGGCACCGATTGGCATCCGTGGATGTATCTGCGCGAAATCGTGCAACTGGGGCTTGTCGGCCTCTCGCTTTTGGGCAACGGCCACGCACGCCGGGCGAATCGGTTCAACTACGCGGCCATCATCGAAGTCGCGGCGTTGTTTTTCGGCATTTTCATTTGCATGCAGCCGGCGCTCCAAACCCTCGGCGTCGAAGGACCGAATCTCGGTTTGACGCGGCCGTGGCAATACTTTTGGGCCGCCGGCGGTCTCTCGTCGGTGCTCGATAACGCGCCGACCTACGTGGTGTTTTTCGAAACCGCTCGCTCGCTGGCCCCAACGCCCGGCCTTGGGCCAACCATCGCCGGCGTGCAGGAAAAGTTGCTCATCGCCATTAGCCTCGGCTCGGTCTTCATGGGCGCCAACACCTACATCGGCAACGGGCCGAATTTCATGGTAAAATCGATCGCCGAGAAGTCGGGCGTTGCGATGCCCAGCTTTTTCGGCTATGTTCTGTATAGCCTTGTCATCCTCGTTCCGCTTTTCATCCTTACAACGTTTTTATTCCTCTGAAAAAACTCCGCTCGCCCTTTGGGAGAGTGGACCATCACTGTGCCATACCAAGATATCACCACCGACGAGCAGTTGCGGCAGTATTGCGGCACGCTTTCGCAGGCCAAAACGATCGTCTTCGATACAGAGTTCGTTTCGGAGCACACCTATCGGCCGGTGCTGTGTCTGGTTCAAGTGGCGGCCGACGGCGAATTGGCCGTGTTGGACGCCATTACGATCGCCGACATGACGCCGTTTTGGGAAGCCATTGCCGCGCCGGGGCACGAAACCATCGTTCACGCCGGCCGAGGCGAGTTCGAGTTCTGCATGCAGGCGATTGGGCGGCGGCCGGCTAATTTGTTCGACGTTCAGATCGCCGCCGCGCTGGTGGGCGCGGAATATCCCGCAGGGCTGGGCTCGCTCATGGCGCGTTTTCTGGGTCAAACGCCCGCCAAGCATGAGACCCGAACCGATTGGCGTCGCCGTCCGCTTTCCAAACGGCAAATCGAATACGCCCTCGACGACGTTTCCCACTTGCAGCAGATGCGCGACACGATCGTCGCCAAGCTCGAGGCGCTCGGCCGTTTGAGTTGGGCGGCCGACGAAATCGAGGCGTGGCAACGCGACGTGGAGCGTGCGATGTCGCAAGAGCGTTGGCGTCGGGTGTCGGGCAATGCCGGCCTGAATGCCCGAAGCCTGGCCGTCGTCCGCGAGTTGTATCATTGGCGCGAGGGCGAGTCGCAGCGGCGCGATCAGCCGGCGCGGCGGGTATTGCGCGACGATCTGATCGTGGAGCTTGCCAGGCGCGGCTCGGCCGACGTCAAACGCATCCAGGCGGTGCGCGGCTTGGAACGCGGCGATCTTCAGCGTCGCGTCGGCGAATTGGCCGCGGCGATTCAGCGCGGATTGAACGTGCCCGACGAAGATTGTCCGGCGCGCGTCATGCACGAGCATTCGCCGGAGTATTCGGTGCTGGGTCAATTTCTTTTTGCGGCATTGGGAAGCATTTGCCGCGAGGCCCAATTGGCGCCGAGCATGGTCGGCACGCCAGGCGACATCCGCGAGTGGATGACGTATCGCATCAGCGAGAATCCGGCGAAGGAAGAAAATCCGCCGCAACTCGCCTGCGGCTGGCGGGCAGAATTCGTCGGCCGATTGTTCGACGACCTGCTCTCCGGCAAGCTTTCCGTTCGCATCGCCGATCCCGC
>CAZWNM010000147.1:0-6026 GCA_964635765.1 uncultured Planctomycetaceae bacterium
AATGTGGCAGTTGCAAGTTTTTATGATACACAGACAATTGTCATTAACAACGGTCGCCTTCAGAAGCAGTGAGCAGGCAATAGCTGTTCCGTCTCAGCGTCCATTTGCGGGCGTAGAATCGCGCCGGAAACTATTGAGAATTGAAACGGGGCGTAGCTAGTTTTTACAGTCCGTAGCCTACGTCAGGTCGGATGGCGAACAGTTACGTTTTCACTTTCCCACCAGCCCGACGGCCCAGCAAAACCAGGCCACGGGGGCGGAAAGCAGTAGGGAATCGAGAATGTCGAGCACGCCGCCGAAGCCGGGCAGCCAACGGCTCGAATCTTTCACGCCGACATCGCGTTTTAAGAGCGATTCGGCCAAGTCGCCCAATAGGCCGGCCAGTCCGACCACGACGCCGAACACGAGCCAGCCGCACCACTTATCCGGCGGCAAATGCAGCTCGGGCGACACGGCCGGGGCGAGCCAGCGAAACGCCGCCCAAGCGCCGACGCATGAAAATAGCACCGCCCCGAACGCTCCTTCGATTGTTTTGCCGGGACTAATGGCCGGCGCCATTTTGTGCCGTCCGATCAGCCGACCGACGGTGTACGCGCCAGTGTCGCCCATTTTCACCACGATGACCCACGTGGCGATGCCGGCGATGCCCCAGGAGAGCCGCAACTGGACGGCGAAGCTCAGCAGCAGGCCGACGTAGATCAACGCAAAAATGCCGCCAGCGATATTGGCCATGTTTCCGCCCGGCTTTCGATAGCGGCATATTTCGCAGAAAAAAATCAACCATACGCCAGCCGCCAACGCCGCGAGCACGGCTTGCAGGCCGAACACTATGCCATTGAACGAACCGAGAGGCCAGCGTACTGGCATCCAATTGGCCAACACCAAGAGCAGATTGCCGCAATAGATCGGCCACTTTAGCGGACGCATTCCGGCCTTTGCGGCCAGTCCGAGCGTCTCTTGCGTAGCCATCAAGGCGGCCGCGATGGCCAGCGGCAGCAGCCATAGGCCCGGCATGGGCGCATAATTATCGAGCCAGCACAGCCCGATCATGGCGGCAATGAGGATGGTTCCCAAAAGAACTCGCCAGCGCAGCATGTGGTTTCCCGGCTATTAGCTTTTTCTATTCTTCGACTTCGATTTCCGAACGCCCTTACGCCGCGGCCGTTTGCAGTGAACGGCTGCTGACGGTCGACCAAACCAATTCGGCAACGTCGGCCGTGGCGGAGGGCATGGCTAGTTCCAACATCGACGCCGACATCCGACGCCGCAGATCGTCGTTCGCCAACAGGAAACACAGCATGTCGGCAAGCCGATCGTCGAGCCGGTCGGAAATCTGACGCTCATCGATTGTAACGCAACCGCCGCCGGCCGAGAAGTGCCGGGCGTTCGCCGCTTGATGGTTGTCGGCCGCATGGGGATACGGCAGCAACACGGCCGGCACGCCCATGACGGCCAGTTCGGCCAACGTCGTGCCGCCGGCTCGGCATACGACCAAATCGGTTTCGCCGAGCGTGCCGGGCATATCGCCGACAAATGGCATGACGACGGCCGGCACATCGAACTTGCGGTAGAGCGATTCGGTCGCCTCGCGGTCGGCCTCGCCCGACTGATGCACGATTTGCCAATTCGACAATTGCCGGCGGATTTTATAAAGCGCCTTCGGCACGTTTTCGTTGAGCGACCTTGCGCCGCCGCTGCCGCCGAGAACCAGAAGGTGAGACTGGGAGACTGGAGACTGGGGATTGGGGATTGGGGATTGGAGATTCGTAAAAACCGTTGCTCGCGGCATTGCACCGGACAATGACCACTGACCACCGACCACGCTTGCGCCTCGCCCCTCGCGGAATCCGGCGCGGATCGGATTGCCGGTGATGCGAATGGGTCGGGGACAACGAAGCATTTTCGCGGTTTCTTGAAACGCCGTGCAAACCAACGACGCATGACGCGAGAGCCATCGCGTCGCTCGGCCCGGAATGACGTTTTGTTCGAGCAACACCAAAGGCACATGCCGCCGCGCGGCCGCGCGAGCCATCGGCACGCTGGCGTAACCGCCGAGTCCGACCACCGCGCTGACGTTTTCTTCTTGCAGGAAACGCCGCGCGGCCAAATAGCCCGCCATATTCTCGAAAAGGAACGAAATGACATCGCGCGGGCCGTGCGGCAACGGACGGGCTGGCAGGGCGAGATATTCGTAGCCGGCGTCGGCGACCGCCTGCCGTTCGAATGGTTTGCCGCCGCCGCAGAACGTGATTCGCATGTGCGGGATTGTCGCCGCGAGCCGATCGGCCACGGCCAAGCCGGGAAACAGATGTCCGGCGGTTCCTCCGCCGCTGAAAACAATATGATTTCCGTGGTTTTTCATGTTTCGATCCTGCCCTTTTTCAGCCGCTTCAATCGTCGGCGTACACCCGCGTGCTCTCTTCCTTCGTCACCGGCGTTTGCATGTCGTCGGAGATCAAATGGAAGCTCGCGCGAAGGTCGCCGGCCTTCATTCCCTTGACGCGAACGCGATACATCACTTCGGCCTTCGGCGCCAATTGCGGCAGGATGTCGAATGCGACGCGGTTGGGGCCGATGTCGAATTGGGTTGGCCCCTCGGCGGCCAACGGCTTCAACTCGCGCGGCAAATCGACCGTCAAACGAACGTTCGACGAAGCCTTCGAGCCTTGATTGGCGACGCGGATTTCGTAAGTCGTTTCGCCGCCCACCGCGATCGGATCGGCCGTACTGCTCACTTGGAACAACGCGGCCGCCAATCCTTCGACCAGCACGGGCTGCTCTTTTTCGGCGTTCAAGCCGCGGGCGGCCGTGCCGCGCAGCCGAATCGCTTGTTGCCCGGCCTCGATCGGCAAGGTGACCAACTCGACGCTGCCGCTTTCCCGGGCTTGCAATTCCCTCAACCGCCATCGAACGGTTCGCGTCGATTCCTCATAATAGCCCGCATTGTTCGCGCTCATGAATTTCAGGCCGGGCGGCAACGTGGCGACCAATTCGATCTCGTGGGCCGCCGCCGTGCCGGGATTCGCCACCGACAGTTGATACGTCGCCTGCCGCTCCAAATAGCGGCGTTTCGGCCCTTCGACCGCAACGTCCAACTGCGGCGCGACAACTTCCAAATTGCATTTGTTCTCAGCCAGCAAATTGCCGTCGGCGCGGGCGTGCAGCACGTTCAGCACTACGCCGGCCCGCTGCGCCATGAGCGGCAAATTGAGCTTCCGGCTCTCGCCCGGCTTCAAATCGCCCACCGCATATTCCAATTCGCTTCCGGCGGGATGTCGCAAACTGTCCGGAATGTGCTCTTCCAACACAATGCCGGTCGCCACGCCCGTGCCCGGATTCGAAATTGTGATTGCAAGCGTCGCCTGTTCGCCGATCAGCACCTTGGGCGGCGTCACGACCTCGACGACTAACTGCGGCCGCGTGGCGACGCTCTTTGCGGAAGCGTCGGCGCGGAAACGCACCGCGGCCACGCTGCCGATCTTGCCCTCGACGGTCGGCGTCAGTTGCATTTCCACCTTGGCTTCGTCGCCGGGCTGAATCGTTCCGAGCTGCCAAACCAATTCACCCCGCGCGCCGCGATGGGCTTGCGGCGTTGTGGCGATAAGCCGAGCGCCGCGCGGCACTTGATCGCAAATTTCAACGTCGCAAGCCGGAACCGTGCCGGTATTGCGCACCACGACACGGAACGCGGCCGGCTTGCCGACCTGAATCTCCTTCGGCGCGAACTTCTGAATGGCCAATCGCGGACTCTGAACGCCCTCCAACTGCGCATCGCCCGGCACGCCGAGACCGTCCGGTTCCGCGTAGTTGCGTTCCGACGGCATTGGCCGAGCGTCGGCCATTGCGGCCGGCGGCAACGTCGCGTAGCCGCTAAGCGGCGCGGACGAGCGCGTGGGATTCATTCGCTCCTCGGCCGCTTGCGTGGCCGGCATGGCGGCCGGATCGGCGCGAAATCGGCGCGGCTCTCGATTGTCGGGCGCCGATAAATTGCCGCTGACGACCGGTTGCACGGTATACCGATTGCTGCCGCCGCCGGTTTCACGATCGTCGATTTTGTCGTCGCGCGAATAACGCGGCGCGAAGCGGTTGTCGTTGGCCGAACGTGCGTCGGCTGCTGTCAATGAGGGACCGTTTTGGGACGAATCCAACGGCATCACTGCCGCGGTTTGCGAATAGCGAGGCGTTTTTTCATCGCGTTGCACGCCGCGATTGGAGGCCGTCGTGTTGGAAAAATTGATGCCGCTTCGAGGAATGGGCAATGCCGTCGCCGGCGCCGCCGGAACGGCGGACGCCGTGGAAGGTGACGCCGTCGATCTGGGTGCAAACGGATCGGCCGCCGGCGCGCGAGCGGTCGGCGTGGAAGCGGTCGGCGATGAACCGGCTGTCAGCGTTCCCCAGTTTCGCAACGGATTATCGTCGGCGGCGCCGCCGCTAATGCGTTGGCCGTGCGCGATGGTAATCCAACCCAACACGACCACGGTTCCCAATACGCCGAGTCGAATAAGAAGAACTCTCATGGCGATGTCCCATGCCCCAACGAGGGGGTTGCTCTGATGGAAAAGATGCCTTCCGGCAGTACAATCGGGGCGGGTAATACCAAAAAAGGCCAGTCCAGAGAAGGCCAATTTCCAAAAGTCATCCTTTGGGGGTGCCCAAAGAGCTTCAATAATGGCAAAATAGGCAGTATGGATTTCGGTTTTTCGATTCTCTATGAAAATGGACCCTGTTTGGCCGTCTCCAAGCCATCGGGCGTGGCCACGCAGGCGCCGCCGGGCATCGACAGCTTGGAGGCGCGCATCAAGGCTTTCTTGCATGAGCGCGACCATCCGTCGCACGAGGTCTATCTGGCTGTTCCGCATCGACTCGATCGGCCGGCCTCGGGCGCGATGGTTTTCGCCACCCGGCGACGCGCGGCGCAAAAACTTTCCAAGCAGTTCGAGAATCGGACCGTCAAAAAAATCTATTGGGCGTGGGTTGCCGGCACGCCCGATCCGATCGAGGGCACGTGGCGCGATTCTTTGCGGAAAGTTTATGGAAAGCCGCTGGCCGAAGTCGTGCCGGCCGAGCATCCCGACGCCAAGCCGGCCGTGCTTCATTATCGCACCGTCGCGGCGATCGACGGCAACTCGCTCTTGGAAATTGAATTGGAAACCGGCCGAACGCATCAGATTCGCATTCAAGCGGCGTCGCGAGGATGGCCGATCTTGGGCGATTTTCAGTATGGCTCGACGACGGCGTTCGGTCCGCCGCATGACGACGAGCGATTGCGGGCGATTGCGCTGCACGCGCGGACGTTGGAGTTTGAGGACCCGGCCAGCAGGCATTTGGTGTTGGTCGTCGCGCCGCTGCCGGAGTTTTGGCCGTGCGTGCCACTTGCGGCTTCGCCATCCAATGACATAAAATAAACGGACAACGGCCTTTTCGGCCCCTAACCCCAACCCCTTCCCATGCACTTCACCAAAATGCAAGGGGCAGGCAACGACTACGTGTACGTTGACTGCTTCCAGGAACTGATGCCGTCGGACCCGGCCGAATTGGCCCGGCGGGTGTCGGACCGCCATTTCGGCATCGGCGGCGACGGCCTGATTCTGATTTGCCCGAGCGACAAGGCCGATGCTCGAATGCGGATGTTCAACGCCGACGGTTCCGAGTCGGAAATGTGCGGCAACGGCATCCGTTGCGTTGCCAAGTACATTTACGACCACGGCGTCTGCCGCAACGACGTGCTGCGCATCGAAACCGACGGCGGCATTCGCGAACTCGTGCCCGAAATCGTCGACGGCCACGCCAAGCGCGTTCGGGTCGATATGGGCGAGCCGATCGTCGAACCGTCGGCAATTCCGGTTACGCTTCCGCCGTCGCTTCAGGCCGATCGCGTGATCGATGTGCCGGCGGAAAAGTGCATCCCGATTCTCACGCAGGCCGGTTGGATGGACGATTGCGGCTGGGATTCCCGCATGACGTGCGTTTCGATGGGCAATCCGCATGTGATTTTTTATTGCCGCAACGTAAAAGCGGTTCCGCTG
>CAZWNM010000148.1:0-3264 GCA_964635765.1 uncultured Planctomycetaceae bacterium
GTGCCGCCGGAAGCGATGTTGCTGCCGAAATGGTTCCCGATCAATCTGTACGAGGTGAGTGCGTGGTCGCGGACGATCATCGTGCCGCTTTCGATCATTTCCGCGTTGCGGCCGGTGCGCCGGCTGGAGCCGCGGCAAGGCATCCGCGAGTTGTTCTTGCGCGAGCCGGAAAAATGGCCGCCGTTGCGGTGTCCCGGCCTGTCGGGCGGCGCCGGTCCGTTCACTTGGGACCGTTTCTTCCGCACGGTCGACGGACTGGCGAAGTGGTGCCAGCGCCGGCGGATTTTGCCGCTGCGCCGCAAGGCGATTTTGGCGGCCGAAAGTTGGATGCTGGAGCGATTCGCCCAGAGCGACGGGCTTGGCGCGATTTATCCGCCGATCGTTTGGAGCATCATCGCCCTGAAATGCCTCGGCTATCCCGACGACAGCGCCGAAGTGCAGTATTGTTATGAAGAACTGAAAAAACTGACGATTGACGACGAGGCGACGGGCACGACGCGGCTTCAACCGTGCAAGTCGCCCGTTTGGGACACGGCGATCGCGGTTCGGGCGTTGGCCGCCAGCGGCGTTCGGCCCGAGAACCCAGCCATGCGTGAGGCCGCCGCGTGGCTGCTTTCCAAGCAAATTCTGCGTCGCGGCGATTGGGCCGAAACGGTCCATGCCGAGCCTGGCGGCTGGGCCTTCGAGTATGCCAACGATTTCTATCCCGACAACGACGACACCGTAATGGTGTTGATGGCCTTGCAGACGCAATTCTCCGGCATGTCGGCGACGCACGATGCCTTGCCGCCCGAGTTGCATGTGACCGGCCACAACACGGCCGACTCGACGGTTTGCCGCGAGAAATTCATCGACCGGCTCGGCCGTCGCAACGGCGAAATGGAAAGCCTCCTTCCTCTGAATGCTGTGGCGGAAAATGAAGATCGTGTCGCCGAGTTGGACGATGCGATGGCGGCCATCGGGCTGGGCCTCGATTGGATTCTGGCCATGCAAAACAGCGACGGCGGCTGGGGTTCGTTCGATCGGAACAACGACCACGAGTTCCTTTGCCACGTTCCATTTGCCGACCACAACGCCATGATCGACCCCAGCACGCCCGACTTGGCCGGCCGCGCGCTCGAGGCGCTCGGCCAATTGGGCCGCCGATTGGGCGACCCAGCGGTCGATCGGGCCGTCGCCTATGTCCGGCGCTCGCAAAACGCCGATGGCAGTTGGTTCGGCCGCTGGGGCGTCAATTATATCTATGGCACGTGGCAGGCGCTCGCCGGCTTGGTGGCCGTCGGCGTGCCGACTGACGATCCGGCCGTTGTCAACGGCGCCAATTGGCTCCTAACGCATCAGCAAGCGTGCGGCGGCTGGGGTGAATCGGCCGACACCTACGAATTCCCGCATCTTCGCGGCCAAGGCGTTCCGACGGCTTCGCAAACGGCCTGGGCGCTGTTGGGCCTCACGGCCGCCGGTTTGGAGCAACATCCGGCCGTCGTTCGCGGCGTTCGCTACTTGCTCGACACGCAAAACGAAGACGGCACATGGGACGAAACGGAGTTCACCGGCACCGGCTTCCCTCGCGTGTTTTATCTGCGATACCACTACTATCCCATCTATTTCCCGTTGCTGGCGCTTTCGACATGGGCCGTGAAGGTCAATCCGAAAGAGACGCACGAGACCACTCCGGCCGTCGCTGGTCTGCCGCAACGGTTTTCCGTCGAATAGTACGTAACAGTTCTTTTATCGTCCCAATTCCGCGGGCGGGGTTGGAATCGCTTCGCCTGCCGGTTGCGGAGCCGGCGGCACGGCGGACGCAGGTTGCGGAGCCGGCGTTGGTTGCGGAGCGGGCGCCTGGCGCGCCGACGATGGATAACCACCGTAGACCCGCCCCGGATTCGAATACCCGGACCCGTAGCGACCGTAGAAATCCGTCGGTCCTCGCGTCACAACCACCGGAGCGGGCACGTAGCCGTATCGCACGGCCAAACGGTAGGCTCGACGCGGGTTGTATACGTAACCGTAAGGATAGCCCGGGTAGGCGCGCACATAAACGCCGACGGCTACCGGCGGAGCGTAGACCGAAACGTAATACTGCGCCAACGCGGGCGCGGACAGACAGGCGATGGCGCCGAAAACGCAGCTCACGATTAAAATTGCCGTTGTTTTCATCATAGAACTCCTCAATGGACGAAATGAAGTCCTCCAACACTCTGAAATTGTATCTCGTGGAAGAACAAGCGGCAAGTGAACATTTCCGCCCCCTTTACAGCCCCAGCACGTCGCTCATGCTGTAAAGCCCGGGCTTTTTGCCAACTAAAAACTTCGCGGCGGCCAGCGCGCCGGCGGCATAGCAGTCGCGATTGCTGGCGCGAACCGTTAGCTCGATCGTCTCGCCCAACATGCCGAAGATGATGGTGTGTTCGCCGGGATTGTCGCCCAAGCGAATCGCGTGATAGCCGATCTCGCCGTGCGGACGTTTGCCGGGCCGGCCTTCGCGGCCATGGCGTGCAGCCATCTGGCCCATTGCGCCGGCGACGATTTGGCCGAACTTCAAGGCCGTGCCGCTCGGGGCGTCTTCCTTGAAACGATGATGCCGTTCGAGAATCTCCACGTCGGCATCGCGATCCTTCAGAGCCGTGGCGGCGATTTCGGTCAGTTTCATCGTCAAATTTACCGCCAAGCTCATGCTCGGCGACCACAAGAGCGGGATCTCTCTTGCGGCCGCGCGAATCTTATTGATCTGTGTTTCACTAAAACCCGTCGTTGCGACAACCAGCGGGATTTTTCGCGCGCGGCACGTTTCGAGGACTTTTTCGGCGGCTGCCGGAACGGAAAAATCGATCACAACGTCGACCTTGGCGTCGAGCGAGCCGGAAATGGCCACGCCGATCGGCTTAACGCCAGCGACCGTGCCGGCGTCTTCGCCCAAGCGCGGATGTTGCGGTGAATCAATCGCCGCAACGACGGAAAGTTCGGAATCGATCGACGCCAGGGCAACGATTCGTTGTCCCATGCGGCCGGCAGCGCCGTGGATGGCAATTTTCATAGTCTTCAGTGGTCAGTTCTCAGTTGTCAGTTTAGCGATCTGTTTCAATCGCTTTTACAATCGCCTCGATATCGTTTGGCACGGCGACGGCGTGATTGGCGTACTCGGCGGTTTTTACGCCGCGAACGCCTAAAACTTCATTGAACTTCCGGCGATCGGACGAATGATACGCCACCGTCGCGGTCGGGTCTTTCAGTTGATGGCCGGTCAAAATGCAAACGACGCGGTCG
>CAZWNM010000148.1:3364-6020 GCA_964635765.1 uncultured Planctomycetaceae bacterium
TTCTTCGCGTCCATTTCGGCGTAGTATTTCGTGGCGACTTCCATGTTCGGCCGTCCGCCGTTCCAACGCAGGCCGCGATTATTGACCAGCTCGTTCAGCGTATCGGCCCCGGCAGCGTTGATCACCGCCAGCCGCGGAATCCGGTCGATGAGTCCGAGTTCTCGCAACTCAAAAAATGCCTTGCCGAACGCGCTCGAATTGCCCAAGTTTCCACCGGGCACGACGATCCAGTCGGGCGTCTGCCAGCCGAGTGATTCCAGCACGCGGAACATGATCGTTTTCTGGCCTTCCACCCGGAACGGATTCACGCTGTTGACCAGATAGATGCCCAGCCGACGGCTGACTTCTTGCACCCGAGCCATCGCGTCGTCGAAATCGCCTTCAATTTGCAGCGTGAGCGCGCCGTAATCGAGCGCTTGTGAAAGTTTGCCGTAGGAGATTTTGCCCGAGCCGATGAAAATCACGGCCTTCATCAACCGGGTGACGGAGCAATAGAGGGCCAGCGCGGCGCTTGTGTTGCCGGTCGAGGCGCACGCCGCGCTTTTGGCGCCGACCATTCGAGCGTGGCTGAACGCGGCCGACATGCCGTTGTCCTTGAAACTGCCCGAGGGGTTCATGCCTTCATATTGCAAATGCAGCCGGCCGGGCGTGACGCCGACATATCGGGCGACGCCCTCCGAGGCGTGCAGCAGCGTTTGGCCTTCGCCAACGGTAACGCACTGTTCGACCGGGGCAAACGGCAGCAGGTCGTGAAATCGCCACACGCCGCTAAAACAGTGCGGATCGTCGCGGCGATCCCATTTTCTCTCGAAATCCGAGAGTTTTTTGGGCATCGGCAGTTTATCCCAGGCGTAAACGACATCGAGCAGGCCGCCGCATTTTTCGCAAGCGACGCGGGTTTCATCGATGGCGTAAGTTTCGCCACAAGAGGGAAAAATGCACTTTTGATAGGCTTCGACGGTCATGGAGCGGTTTTTTGTGGGTGGTGAGTCGAAAGTTTGCAATGCAACACTGAATTGCAGCATCTCCAGTGTAGGCACGGTTGGCTGGCCAATCAAGGCGGTTGGAACGGGAACGGCCCGGGAACAGTTTCCCACGGCATACGCGACGCCTTTACGGCTGGCCGTTGCTGCCGTCTAGCAGGGCGATTTTATTGTTCCGCCGCTCGTGGCGGCCGCCGTCGAACGGCGCGTTCAGCCATATTTCGACCAAACGGTCGGCCAACTTCTCGCCGATCAAATCGCCGGGCAGACACAACACGTTCAAATCGTTGTGCCGGCGGCTCAGTTCCGCCGTGATTTCGTCGTGGCACGGCGCCGCTCGGACGCCGGGAATTTTATTGGCCGCGATGCACATGCCCACGCCCGTGCCGCAAACCAAAATGCCGCGATCGACCTCTCGGGCGGCGACTTTGAGGGCGACGAGTACGGCAATGTCGGGGTAATCGACCTCGGCGGTGCCGTGCGTACCAACATCAATGACTTCTTGCTCCAATTGACGCAAAAAATCGACCAATTTCGCCCGCAGCGCCACGCCACGGTGATCGCTGCCCACCGCAATTCGCATTATTGTTTCTCCGATGCCACGATAGTTCTATCATAACGAGCCGGCAGCGGCGATTCAACAGGAAAGAGTGGATAGTGGGCAGTGGCTAGTGGCCAGTACGAAGCCGCAAACGACCTCCAATCCCCAGTCCCCAAGCCCTAATCGCTCGCTCCCCCTGCCCCCAGTCCCCTATCCTGGCACAATTCGATGATTCAGGGTATAATCCAGCATGGTCATTAGGCGGCCAAACAAGCGATAGGTAACATCATGGGCATACGCTTTTATTGCCCCAATAAACATAAACTCAACGTCAAAGACTTCCAGGCTGGACGCACCGGGATTTGCCCGTTCTGCGGCGTCAAAGTGCATATTCCGCTGGCGAGCACCCGCCCACGTTCCAAAAACAAAGACCACCCGGACGAAGGGGAAGCGGTGGCGATGGACGCCACACTCGCCAACGCCGAGTTATCGATGGCAACGCTTGGCATGGCTGCTTCGGCCAACGTCGCTCCAACGCCGGCCGCCAAGGCTGATCTGCTGGCCGAGGCGGGCACGGCGGTTTGGTATGTGCGGCCGCCGTCCGGCGGACAGTTCGGGCCGGCCGATGCCGATGTCATGCGCAGTTGGCTTGCCGAGGGCCGCGTCAGCGCCGACACGTTCGTGTGGCGCGAAGGTTGGCGCGATTGGCTCGAAGCCGGCGAAGTTTTTCCACAATTGTCGCCCAGTTCGCTGTCGCCCGGTTCGCTGGAAACGATTCCCGGATTGGACGCCATTCTTGCCCAGCCAACCGTCGTGCCGCTCCACCCACAGCCGAAAAACACGCGGGAACGAACGCGATTGCCGCAAAGCGCCATTATTTTCACCGCCCTTTTAATTGCAGCCGTCACGCTGGCCATCCTTTATTTCCTTTACCAGAGTTATGGAAAATAAATGAGAATACAACCGTTTCTCGATCACCACGGGATAGCCTCCAACCCGTTCGCCGACGAAGACGCCCAAACCGACTTGGTTTTCAAGGGGGCGTGCATCCGCAGCACCTATCATCCGTCGTGGGATAAAATCTACGGCGATCCGTCGGAGCCGGCCACCGCCGTGGTGTTCGGCGAAAAAG
>CAZWNM010000149.1:0-5996 GCA_964635765.1 uncultured Planctomycetaceae bacterium
GGCGCATAGGTCAACGCGTCGGCGGGCGTGAGGTCGTTGAAAAAACGCATGATTGACGGCAGGAACATCGGCTTGCCGTTTTCCCGCGCAATGCCGATCGTGGCGTCGTAGCGCTTCGCCTTGTCTTTCGCTTCGGCGCTTTGGGCCAAAATGCCCTTGGGGAAGTACAATCGCTTGCCCAATTCCGAAAGCATGGCGAAAACATTCGGATTTTCGCGTTCGATCGTTTCGTTCAATTCGGCCGCCAGCGGACGCACTTGCGCGCCGGGCTTGAGGAGCGAAAGCGGCGAACGAAGTCCCTGCCGAAGCTCGTCGAGCTTTTCCCACAACACGTGCGGAAATCGCTTGCCGAACCGATGGAAAAAGCTCGCGATTTGCTCGCTCTCCTGATACCATGCGTCGCGGTCGACCGCCAGCAACTTGCCGAGATTGTCGGGCGTGATGTTCAGACCGGTAAGGTCCAAACTGCTGACGGCGGGCACGTATCCGATGGGCGTTTTGACGCCGTCGGCCTCGCCGCGGCAGCGGCCGAGAATCCACTCGATCACGCGCAGGTTCTCGCCGTAGCCCGGCCACAAAAACTTTCCGTCGTCGCCGGTTCGGAACCAGTTGACGTGGAAAATCTTGGGCGGACTGGCCATTTGCCGGCCGAGGCTCAGCCAATGCTCGAAGTAATCGCCCATGTGATAGCCGCAGAACGGCAACATGGCCATTGGGTCGCGGCGGACTTCGCCGACCTTGCCGGTGGCCGCGGCGGTTTGCTCGGAAGCCATCGTCGCCCCGACGAATACGCCGTGTTCCCAATCGAACGATTCGTAAACCAATGGGGCCAACAGGGCGCGGCGGCCGCCGAAAACAATCGCGGAAATCGGCACGCCGTGGTGATGTTCGGTGCGGAACGAATGCGTGGGACATTGCGTCAGCGGAGCGGTGAATCGAGCGTTCGGATGCGAGCCCAAAATCGGCTTGCCCTTTTCGTCCTTCATGCCCGGCTTCCAAGGCCGGCCTTGCCAATCGAACGCATCCTCGGGCGGCTCGCCTTCGCCGCCTTCCCACCACACGCCGCCGTCTTTGGTCAGCACGACGTTCGTGTAGATGGTTTTTTGGTTGATCGTCTTCATCATGTTCGGATTGCTCTTGGAATTCGTTCCAGGAGCGACGCCGAAGAAGCCCGACTCGGGGTTAATGGCCCAAAGCCGGCCGTCGGTGTCGATGCGCATCCAGGCGATGTCGTCGCCGACGGTCCAAATGCGATAGCCCTTGGCCTTCAAGCCTTCCGGCGGAATCATCATGGCGAGGTTCGTCTTGCCGCAGGCGCTTGGAAACGCCGCGGCGACGTATTCGATCCGGCCGTCCGGGCTTTCCACGCCCATGATGAGCATGTGTTCGGCCAGCCAGCCTTCGCGATTGCCGAGGTAGCTGGCGATTCGCAACGCCAAACATTTTTTGCCCAACAGCACGTTTCCGCCGTAGCCGGAGCCCACGCTCCAGATGGTGTTGTCTTCGGGGAAGTGCAAAATGAGCCGGCGATTGATGTCCAACTCGGCCTTGCCGTGCAGGCACTTGGTGAAATCGCCGTCGGCGCCGAGCTGCTTGAGCACCGGCGCGCCGATGTGGGTCATAATGCGCATATTCAGCACGACGTAAATGCTGTCGGTCAATTCGACGCCGATCTTGGCGAACGGCGACCCGACCGGGCCCATCGAGAAGGGAATGACGTACATGGTGCGTCCCTTCATCGACCCGGCGAAGATTTCCCGCGCCTTCCGATAGCCGTCTTCCGGCGACATCCAATTGTTGGTCGGGCCGGCGTCGTCGCGCAACGACGTGCAGATGTAAGTCAGGTTTTCGGTGCGCGCCACGTCGTTCGCGGCGGTGCGATGGTAAAGGCAGCCGGGATATTTCGTTTGATCGAGCGGCGTCACTTCGCCCGAGGCGACGGCCTCTTGCGTGAGGCGTTCTTTTTCCTCTTCCGACCCGTCGATCCAAACGGTTTTGTCCGGCCCGCACATGCGAGCCATTTCATCGACCCAATCCTGCAATCTGCGATGCTGGTTCACTGGACTACCAACGCCTCCTGAAAAAACGTGTTTGAACATACGAAAAATTGGAATAGGCGCACAGAAACACAAGTGTAATTGTTGCGGCAATCCCCCCGATGTGCAAGGGGGGCGAAAGATCACAAATCGGAAAATAACGCCGCCGAAAATGGGCGATGTTTTTTTGACGAGACGACTTTCACGTAGGTCGCCTGCGTTCCAGTGCTTGTCGCAACAAGGGCCGAAAAAGCCGGAACATGCAAAAGGGGGGGGCCAATTCCTTTGTGTGTTATTTGCGTGTAATGGGTAATAGGGGGTAAGTTGGATATATTGGCTTGCTTTGCCGGTTGGCTAGTTTACGTGTTATTTTTGGAATTTAACGTTTATTCCTGTTTTGCGGCCTGCCGACGGCCGATCTTTCTGCTATGTGTTTTTGCAGTCGCCTATCGCTAATGCGCATGTGCACAAAAAGGTGGGATGACTAGGCAAGGAGGACGGTCTGGTGAAAACGACATTGACATTGGTCCTAGCGACTTTCGGCATCGTTGGAATCGCTTTGGCGTCGCCGGTTGTGGCGCAAGAAACGCTTCCCTATGCACCGAGCGCGGTGACGCAGCAGACGCCCAACCAGCCAAACAATGCCGCATTGCCGGCGGGCAATGGGCAGCCGGAAGCCACTCCGCCGAGTCCTCAAGTTTCGGACGCGGCGACGGCCGGCGGTGCGATATCCAATTTGGCGACTACGCCCAGTTCGGTGATTGACAACAATCTATGGCCCGGCGCGGCGCAGATACCCGGCTGTGCGATTTGCGGCGGCGGCAACTGCACCCCGGCCGACTGGTACATCGACCAAGACGTGCGCATTATCGCCCGCAGCCGTCCTCGCGACGCCGTCATTGGCTACGACTTCACGGCCACTTCCCTCCTCACGGCGGGTGGCACGTTGACGGAAGTGGTCAATACGCGGTCGGCCACGCCTGGCATTTCCGGGGCGTGGGGAATGGCCATCGGCCATTACTTCGCACGCGATACCAACAACAACGACCATTTCCTGGAATTCAGCTTCTGGGGACTCAACAACTGGACCGACGATGCTGCCGTGTACGGCCATCGCGTAACCGAATCCGATAACGGCGGTACAACGACGACGGGCGGCAGCTTGTACAGCCAATATGTCAATGCGGTCAACGGCTTGAGCCTGGCGGGCTTCAATGCTGCCGACACCTACACGGTCTATTACTCGTCGGCCACGAACAATTTCGAGTTGAACGGCCGCATTTCGCCGCGCGGCCGCCCCGATCGCGAGGTCTTTTTGCCGAACGGACAAGTCCGCCGCGAATGCCAGCCGGGCGCCTACATGTCGTATCTCTACGGCCTGCGGTTCTTCCAACTCGACGAAACCTTTCGCTTCCACAGCGAATCGTCGATCCAAACGTCCCAGGACGGCACCGGCACCCTGTTGACTTCCAACGAGTACACCGGCGATTACGACGTCGTGACGCACAACAACTTGCTCGGATTGCAGGCGGGAGCGGAGTTGACGTTCCGCGAATGCCGCTGGGCCTGGGGATTTCGAGCCAAAGCCGGCCCCTATGTAAACTTTGCGGACCAGGAAAGCGACATCCATGCGGATGAAGTCGGAGGAGGCGATTACCTTCGCCGCGTTGCCGACAGCAGGCACGGCGCCGCGTTTATCGGCGAAGCGGGCGTCGAGGCCTCGTACAAGTTCCGCCCGACGTTGGTCGGCCGCGTTTCCTACGACGCCATGTGGGTGTCCGGCGTCGCCATCGCGCCCGAGCAACTTCAATTCGCCGTCGAACCGTCCAACCGCATCAACACCAACGGCCTCGCCTTCTTCCAAGGTCTCACGCTCGGCCTGGAATGGCAGTGGTAAAGGCGGGGGAAGAGGGATTGGAGGGGCTGGGGATTGGGAAACAGCCGCTTGCGGTTTTTCACTCTCCACTAATCACTTCACTACCCGAATTCCAAAGGTTTTCGCGTAATCTCCCCCAAAATCGCTCTATCAGCGAAAACGCGACATCTGCTATACTCCCCTCTCTTGGCTTTTTGATCGAGAGATTCTTCTCGGCCATCGGGGAGGTTTGGCAAATGAGGCTTTCGAGCTTTTTTCCAGCGATTTCGGCGTGCGCGATTGTCGTAGCCACTGTCTGGGCCGGCGAGCCGAAGACGGCCGATGAGGCTGTTGCCCAAGGCAAGAATTTTTTCGAGAAGGAAAAATATGACGAGGCCATTAAAGCCTACACGAAGGCAATCGAGTTTGACCCGAAGAATTCCGCCGCCTATTGCGAACGTGGCCGCTGCTATGCCTACAAAGACATGCTTGACCTGGCTGTTGTCGATCTCAACGAAGCCATTCGGCTCAATTCTCGCAATGCGTTGGCGTATCGCGCCCGAGGTTCGTGTTATTTTAATCGGAAGGAATACGACAAAGTCATCGCCGACAGCACCGAGGCGATTCGCTTAAATCCAAAAGACGCGATAACGCATTGTAATCGCGGCGATGCTTACGCAATGAAGGGCGAGTTCGAGACGGCCGTGATGGATTTAACTGAAGCAATTCGGCTTGATCCGAAAGACGGCGAAGCTTACGGTCTTCGAGGTTATTGTTACGCGGAACTTGAAAACCACGACAAGGCGATAGCCAATTTAACCGAGGCGATTCGGCTCGATCCGAAAGATGCTTATAGTCATCGTGTACGCGGCGCCGTGTACGCAAAAGCAGGTGATTATCAGAAGGCGATCATTGATCTTAACGAGGCAATTCGGCTCGATCCGAAAGATTCAATAGCCTACGACTGCCGAGGCGGCATGTATTTGTTTAAGGGTGATTTTGACAAGGCCATTGTCGATCTCAACGAATCCATTCGCCTCGATCCGAAAGAATCATCAGCCTATAACAACCGAGGCTGTACTTATCTGTATAAGAACGATTTTGACAAAGCCATCACCGATTGTTCGGAAGCTATTCGGCTCAATCCGAAAAACGATTTGGCATACTTGAATCGAGGGCGTGCTTATGCGGTGAAGGACGAACTTGATAAAGCCATTGCCGATCTCACCGATGCCATTCGGCTCAACCCGAAAGCGATTGATGCTTTTCGCATTCGGGCGCAATGCTACAACCACAAGGACAAATATGACGCCGCCATCGCCGACTGTACGACAGTCATTCTTACTTGTCCCAAGGACGCAATGGCGTATCTCTATCGCGCCAAGGCCCACCGGCAGAAGGGCAATGCCGATCAAGCCCTAGCCGATTGCAATGAAGCCATTCGACTCGCGCCGAAAGAAACCGACGCCTATTGGGTTCGGTCAGAGTGCCACGCGGAAAAGGGTAATTGCGACGCTATCATCGCCGATTGTTCGGCAATCCTTCAACTCGATCCCAAGAGTAAAGATGCGTATGCCGGTCGTGCATGGGCGTATCAACAAAAGGGCGAGTTTAATAAGGCCATTGCCGATTGCAATGAGGTGATTCGGCTCGAGCCGAGAAACGAAGATGCCAAGCGTTGTCTGCAACGCATCCTCAAGCCAGCCAGCGACCACTTTAAGGCGGAGGACGACGGCAGCATGGCCAATCTGTTGGGCATTGATTCGTGGGAGAAAACCGCGGCTCCGATATCTGGCGAAAAAGCGGAGGATGGGGTAAACCAAAACCGCGAATAAACGCCAATGAACGCTAATAAAAAACTATTCGCGTTGATTTGCGTTCATTCGCGGATAACATCATTCATGCACGGATAAGAGAAAGGATCAGTTGATGAACTCGGGTGAACGCGACTTGATCCTGAAAGACGAGGTATATCAAATCGTGGGCGCGGCAATGGAAGTGGCCAATCAATTGGGATGCGGCTTTCTGGAGGCGGTCTATCAGGAAGCCCTGGAGTGTGAACTGTCTGAGCGACGGATTCCCTACATCTCCCAAAAAGAAATTCA
>CAZWNM010000150.1:0-5952 GCA_964635765.1 uncultured Planctomycetaceae bacterium
CTGCTTCCCAACAAAAATCTATTGCAGGGAGGGACCACGAAGGATAAGTTCACCGATTACACGTTGCACCTCGAATTTCGCCTTTCTTACGTGCCCACCGGCCGCGGCCAAGAGCGGTGCAACAGCGGCGTGTATCTGAACGCTTGCTACGAGATTCAAGTGCTCGATTCGTTCGGCTTGGAAGGCAAGGACGACGACTGCGGCGGCTTTTACAAGTTGCGCGCACCGGACGTGAATATGTCTTTCCCGCCGCTTGCGTGGCAGACGTACGACGTGAAGTTCGCGGCGCCGAAATACGAGAACGGCAAGAAGACGGCCAGTGCGAAGGTGGAAGTGCGGCACAACGGCGTGTTGATTCACCCGGAGTTTGAGTTGGCTCACGGCACGCCCGGCTGTCAGCCTGAAGGTCCGGCCCCGCGTCCCATCTATCTCCAAGACCACGTCGGAGATCATGTGGAATTTCGCAACATTTGGGTGAAGGAATAGGGGCCACGGGCGAGCATTTAGCCGCCGCGTCCACGCTGCGTAAAATGAGGGATTGGGGATTAGGGATTGAAGATTGGAAAAAGGGTGAGACCGTAAACGGTCTTTCCTTCACACTTTTTTTACTCTTTACGCCCTGCTTCCCTTTCCCTCATCCTTTTCTTCTTGCCCCGGCCGACGACGGTCCACACGGAGCCGACGGCCACCAACGCCAACGTCAGCCAACTGCCGGCCACCGACCACGGATATCCGAGCGGATCGTATTGGAAACGAACGCGATTTTCGCCCTGCGGCACCGGCACGGCGCGAAAGACCATGTTTCCGATCCAACTCCGTTGCGGAACGTCGTTCACCCACGCCTGCCAACTCGGCGCCCAACGGTCGGTCACCAAGAGCCAACCGTCTTCGGGACACGCCACGTCGAACTCCAGATGGCGGTCGTCGTAGCGACGCACCCGGACCGGTCGGCGAACTGCGGCCGGAAGGCGTTCCAACGACGCTTCCCCGTAGGGCATCGGCTCGGCATCCGCCGCGGCCAAGCCTGGATCGGTTTCGGCCGGGTCGGAAACGATGATGCACGGACTGCCCAAGGCTTCCGAGCGTGCCGCGAACCGTTGCATGATGTTTTCGTCGAGCGGTTCCAACGACGCCTTCGGAGCGAACCAAATGCGATCGTCGCCCAACGCGGCGGCAACGAGCGCCGGCCGGCTCCTCATCTCGTCGTACCAACGATTGTGAAGCGGATTGAAAGCGCTGAACACAGGCGTCTTCGACACCAAACAGGCGTTGCGCGGCGAGAGCGGGCCAATCGACCGCGAAGCCTGCCGAGCGAGCCCGCGCGGCGTCAGGTCCAACGAACCGCTATAAGCGGCCTCGACGGCCGGCCACATTTTCGGCCGATTGGAATACAGCGTCGGCTTGCTCAGAAAAACGGTGAGCACGGCGTCCAAAATGCAAAGCGCCAGCAAACGCCGGCTGAAGGAAGCACGGGAAATCCACGTTTTTTTCCAAGCGAAAAGCGTCAATGCCGCCATGCCGCCCCAGATGAGCAAAACGTGAATCGCGGCGAACAGCATGAAGTACGGTTCGTCGATGCCGGAGCGAGCCGCGACGTAAACCGCAAGAAATGCCGCCGCCGCCGCAACGGCCGACCCGCACGCCAACGCCGCCAATCGCTTCCAGTAACGATCGCCGCATTCCGCGAGTTTTTCGGTTAAATCGCGGGCCGACAGGATGGCGACGGCCACGACGCTGAACGTGAAAAAGCAGCGGAACATGGCCGCATGGCGGAAGTAGCGCATCGGCGGCAAGGCGTCGTAGAGCCACGCCCGAACCGGCAAGACGCTTCCGACCGAAGCGGCGAGACAAAGCGCACCGAGACCGGCGACCCACCAGCGAAACGTGTCCCGCGGCTTCATGCAAAGCCCGGCCAGGGCCAATAGGCACAGCGGCGGCGTCAGATAGATGCTGCACATGGCAATGTCGGTGTGGGCTGACCAGAGTTGCGTTTCCTTCCGCGTGCCCACGAATGCCAGATAGGGCGAGGCGAACGTGGCAAGAGCTTTCGGCGACAAGGCGTCCGCATCGATGGCTTGGCCGCGCGGGACGGCGCCGCTTCGATCGGAATAGCCGCGCAGTTCGTGGAGAAAACCGAAGTATGCCGGGGCGAGCGACGCGACGCTGATGGCGACGAAAACCACCGCGATGCCGAGATTTTTCCAGGGCGCAAAGCCAATTGCCGACTTTTTGTTGCAGCCCATCCGGCCGAGCATCCACAGACCGAGGTAGCACGTTCCGATAATAATCATGGCGGGATAGCCGGACAGCGCGGCCGCGCCCCAAAGGGCGCCGGCTTCGGCGGCGGGCCACAGCCGCCTGGTTTCCAACGCCGCTTCCAAACGCCAGAGCGTCCACGGCAGCACGGCCATGACGACCAGATAGGCCGTATACTCGGCTTCGCCGGTGAAGACGGCGGAAAACATGGTGCCGATCGCCGCCGCACAGGCCAGCCAACGCGGCGCGCGGTAGTGTCGCGCCAATAGCAGCACGCCCAGGCCGGCGCCGCCCCAGATCATGAGCCAGTAGGCGCAAAACGCCCGCTCGTTCGGTCCCAATAGCGCCGCCACGCCCACGGTCACCGGCGAGAGCGCCCCGATTTCCGGATCGAACCCGGCCGGGCAGCCGCATTCCAGCAAGGGCGTCCACAACAGCAATTCGCCATGCCGGGCGTGATCGGCGATCAACATGAAATAGGGGCAAAAGAAATCGCTGGCGTCCCAACGGCCCGTGTGTCGGCCAACCAGCAACGTGATATTGCAGAGCAAGACGACTGCGATTACCAGCAACGCCGCGCCCGCCCAACCGGTTGTGGCCGCGATGAGCCAGCGACCGAAAAGCGGCAATTGCCGACCAGTCTTCGAGTTCGTCACTTGAGGCTCCCTTCGCAGTCCACGCCCGCATGACCGGAGGGGGGATTCTACGGGATGCGCAACCCCAAAGTCAATGCCGGCTTACGATCTGCCGCGTTCGAGCCAGATTGTCATGGCCGGCGTTCCAACACGGCCGGCCATCGCGCGCAAACGACACGTCGCAAATGCGTGCGGCAAGATCATTGACCATGCAGGGCGTGCCGCAGGGAACGCCGGCCGAATGGATGAAGCCCAAGCGAGCGGAAAAATCGTGCGACGATTGGCCGTGAATCTTTTGACCCGGTCGATCGCGATATTTTGCGTGGCCCGGCAATTGAGATTGGAGACGTAACTATAGGCGGCGAGAAGAGTTGCGTAGCAGGTCGAATGGAAGATTGGAGAATTTTGGCCGCTGTTGGTCTAGCAATATTGCGCATGGAGTGGTACATTTATGCCCAAAGAGTTTATTGATTATGGCTCCAAAAATCGATCAGCGTCGCCCCTCTCACGTTCGCAGACACACTCCCGGCGCGGGCGAGCGGCAAAAACCGATGCTCAATCGGCTTGTGGAAAACCGCTTGATCGGCCGGGTGAGCTTCGAGGAATACCGGGACAAAGTGCGCGACGTGTACGACGGGCCGCAAGGGGCGTTGCTGGCCGCGTGCAGCCTTATTTCCCTGCACACCCCGCTCGGCGCTCGGTTGTTCCGCGGGCGGAAGTTCGATCTTCGCGGGCTGCGTCATATTTTGGATGTCGGCAGCGGGGCAGGCCAAATCGCCAAACATCTGCTCAAGTATGCCGACCCGGAAGCCGAGATTACCTGTTTTGACTTATCGCCCGAAATGCTCCGCCGTGCCCGAAATCGGCTGAAAAGCGACCGGCCGCGGTTTGTCGTGGCCGATCTGTCGCGGCTCCCGTTCGCCGACGCCTCGTTCGATTGCATCACCTGCGGCTATGTGCTGGAGCATTTGCCCGACGCCCGGCTGGGACTTTCGGAATTGAGCCGGGTGATGCGGCACGGCGGGCGGATGTTGCTCCTGGCGACCGAAGACACATTTTCCGGCGCGTGGACGAGCCGAATGTGGTGCTGTCGGACCTACAATCGCCGCGAATTATCGCGTATTTGCGAGGAATTGGGCCTCTGCTGGCATCGCGAGCTTTGGTTCACGCCGATGCACAAAGTGTTTCGCGCCGGCGGCATCTGCGTCGAACTTCTGAAAAAATAGCGGACGCCATGCCCGCGCAAGCATGGTCATCCTGATCGCAGCGAAGTATCTCCCTGAATGCGGACGAGATTCTTCGCTGCGCTCAGAATGACAGGGACTGCGCTCAGAAGGACAAAAATAAATTCGCCAATTCTTGCCCTTGCAGGATATTTCCTATTGACAATATTTCCAGGAACGATATGAATACTCTCAATGTGCGGCGCGTAATTGCCGACAGGAAATAGACAAGCGGAAAACTGTCGCGGACCATTAGGGAGTTTGCCGGTCCGAGACACCGTCGATGAGGCCGGTAAGGATGTCGAGCCTCCGATTTTCCGCAGGCTTCTAGGAGGATTTTTTTAGAATGGCCAGCATTGATGCTGAGGCGTGTGCGTATTCGTGTTCCGATGATGAAGAGCCTCCGAGTACGACGGTCCAACTCCTATCCCCTCGCGTTGGTACGCGATTCTCCCGGCCGAAACGGCCGCGTGCGATTGCGAAACAGTACGCATTATTCGACGATGTCTCGCCCGCCGATGTTCCGTCGGCGGGCGTTTCCTCGGTCGGTGCTCCGCCGGGCAGGGCGTCGAAAAGCACTTTCCAAACCAGGGCCTTCCGCAAGGCTTTCTACCCGCAGGTCTCCGATCGCGAGTGGAACGATTGGCGATGGCAGGCCAGAAACCGCCTGCGCACCTTGGACCAGGTCGAACAGGTGCTGGAGCTTTCCGCCGACGAACGGCTGGCCATGACCAAACATGGCACGATGCTCCCGGTGAGCATTACTCCTTACTACATGAGCCTGGTTTCGCGTGACGACAGCAACCAGCCGTTGCGGCGGACTGTCATTCCGGCCACCGCCGAGCTGGACCACGGCGTCGGCGAGGCCGATGACCCGCTGGGCGAGGACGGCGACAGTCCCGTACCCGGCTTGGTCCATCGCTATCCCGACCGCGTCTTACTGCTGGTGACCGATTTCTGTTCGAGCTACTGCCGCTATTGCACCCGATCGCGCATGGTCGGCCACGGCTCGATTGCCCCGGCCGAAGCCCGATTGGAGCAGGCGTTCGACTACATCCGCAACACGCCGACGATCCGCGACGTGCTGATTTCCGGCGGCGACCCGCTGGCCTTGAGCGAGGAGCGGCTCGATTGGATTCTCACCCGGCTGCAAGAGATTCCGCACGTCGAGTTTTTGCGGATCGGCACGAAAATGCCCGCCGTGCTGCCGCAGCGCATCACGCCGGAATTGTGTCGCATGTTGCGCAAGCACCATCCGCTGTGGATGAGCCTGCACTTCCTGCATCCCGACGAATGCACGCCGGAATCGTTCCAGGCATGCACGCGCTTGGCCGACTCGGGAATTCCGTTGGGTTCGCAAACGGTTCTGCTGGCGGGCGTCAACGACAACGTCGAGACGATGACGGAACTGGTGCATCGCCTGCTGCGGATGCGCGTGCGGCCGTATTATTTGTACCAGTGCGATCCGATCACCGGGTCGGCACATTTCCGCACGCCGGTCAGCAAGGGCCTGGAGATCATCGAAGGCCTGCGCGGCCACACGACCGGCTATGCGGTGCCGAACTACGTGATCGACGCCCCCGGCGGCGGCGGCAAGATACCGTTGCAGCCCAACTACGTAGCCGGCCGCGACGGCGATGACTTGCTGTTGCGCAACTACCGCGGCGACGTGTTCCGGTATCCCGATCCCGTGTGAGAAGAGGAATTAGGGATCAGGGACTGGCGCGGCAGACAACTCCCCTCTCTCGTCTGCGGGAGAGGGGAGCTAACAGCCCAATCTTACCTCAGACAACCGCCAATCGCATGCTCATCGGCCTGACCTACGACCTCCGAAACGA
>CAZWNM010000151.1:0-5919 GCA_964635765.1 uncultured Planctomycetaceae bacterium
CGACCTTCTGAACCCCATTCAGACGCGCTAGCCAGACTGCGCCACGCCCCGAATAAAACCTAACCCGTTAATCCGCAATGTAACGACTGTTGCCAACATTCATCGCCTCAGGTACGAATCTTGGAAGCCAGCTTCCATTGCAGCAAGAAAACACGTGCCAATCGGCACGCTTTCGATGAACAGCCAATTATTTTATCAGTTCTCTCTCGCCTTAACAATAGCCACTAGACCGGCCCAACAGTCGATTATGGCAATTGGATGCTGCGAACGACCGATCGACCGGCCGCCCAAGATTAACTTTTGAGTTCTTCAGCCTCCAGGCTCCGGCCTCCCACCTCTTCTCCCGCCTCGCCGAAAACCATGGGAACTATTTTTACTCGACCGGCGTCCAAATGCTTGTGTCTTCGGTGCGTTCGGGCATGATAAAGTCGGAGCCCCCGCTAATGGTGTGGGGCGATTCCATGTTGGAATTACCCACGAAAGTGGTCCGTTTTTCCGCCTTTTCACCTGCTGGGAGGACGACACGATGACTCTTCCACGTTTTTCTCGATTTTCCCGTGATGCGGCAATGTCGTTGGGCGTTGCCGCGTTGTTGTTGGCAGCGTCGTTGGCAACCGGTGCCGCCGCCCGCGATCAGTCGGACGACGACGCCAAGTCGGAGCGGGCGATTTCGGAGCAAAACATCTATATCCCCTATGAAAAACTGCGGCAGGTGTTCGAGAAGGAAGGCCGCGGCGTGTTCTTGCCTTACGAAAAGTTTCAGGAGCTATGGCGTGCCGCGCAAGACAAAACGCAGCCGGACACGCAACCGCGTCCGCCGGTCCGCTCGCTGATTACGGAAATCGACAACCGCGCGACGGTCGAAAAGGACGTGGTTCGCGTGAAGGCGAAGTTGAAGATCGAGGTGTTGGCCGAAGGCTGGACGGAAGTGCCGTTGCGGCTGGACGACGCGGCGATCACCAGCGCGACGCTTGCCGACAAGCCCGCCAGAATTCTCGGCGAGCAGGGCCAAGATTATCGCTTGCTGGTCGAAAAGAAGGGCAAGCAGCCGGAGTCGATCGAGTTGTCGCTGGAATATGCGAAGGTCATTTCGCGGTCGCCCGGCTTGAACAGCGTGTCGTTCAACGCGCCGCAGGCGCCGGTAAGCCACTGGCACGTGACGATTCCGCAAGCCGGCGTGAAGGTCAAATTACAGCCGCTGATTGCCGCGACGGAAGTGCCACCTCATAAAGAAGACGGCACGTCGAAAAAAGCCGACGAGACCGTCGTGTTGGCGTTCGTCGGCGCGGCCCCGACGGTTCGCATCGATTGGACGCCGAAGTCGGAAGGCGCTATGGGCCTGACGGCCCTCGCCAGCGTTCAATCCGAGCAGCAAGTGACGATCAGCGAGGGCGTGACGCGAACGCGCGCCGCGCTCGATTACACGATCAGCCGCGCTGAACTGGCCCAACTGGTCATTGATGTGCCGGCCGACCAGAAAGTCGTGAACGTGTTCGACGCGAATGTGCGGCAATGGAAAGTCGAAACAGTCGAGGGCCGGCAGCGGATCACGGCCCAACTGTTCGAGCCGGCCAAAAACTCGCAGCGAGTGACCGTCGAGCTTGAACAATTTGTGGGCGAGAAGAGGGAGAAAAGTGAGAAGAGTGGGAAGGGCAAGGCCGTGGGAAACTCGAAAACAACGATTCTCGCCCCGGTCGTGACGGCCGTGGACGTCGGCCGGCAGCAGGGCATCGTCGTGGTGCGCGTGGCCGAAAGCATTCGAGCTGAGGTCGCCAAAACCGAGGGCCTCATGCAGCTCGACGCCGCCGAATTGCCAAGCTCGCTACGCCAAGCCAATTGGGCGTTCGCTTATCGTTACGCCTCGGTCCCGTTCAGCTTGGTCTTGGACATCGAAGAGGTTGAGCCTCGCATTACCGTCGATACGCTGGTTGAGGCTATGTTGCAGCCGGGCCAAATGGACATCAACGCAACGGCCGTTTACACGATCGAAAAAGCCGGCGTGTTCCGCTTGGACTGGGAGGTGCCGGCCGACTACACAGTGCGGCAAGTTCGCGGCGTTGGTGCGCCAAACGCTTCGCCGGTCCAGGTTGATAGTTTTCATATCGAAGGCGAAAAGAAAACGCGGCTTATCGTGAATCTTTCGCGTAAAGCCATCGGTCGCGTGGCATTGGCAATTACATTGCAGAAGGATTTGCGGCTTCCGGAACTTTTGACGCCAACCGACAAAGCGGCGAAGTTCGACGTGCCGATTCCGACGGTTGCGCCGAAAACGGTCGAACGCGCGGTCGGCCGGCTCGTGGTTTCGGCGCCGGAAAGTTTGCGGGTGAATCCAGAAAAAACGGCTGGCCTGCGAAGCATTTCGTTTAACGAAGCATTCGCCGGCGCACTGCCGACACACGCCGAAAAGTCCGTGCTGGCCTTCGCCTACACCGACGAGACCGCTAGGCTGACGTTGGCCGCCCAGCGCCGTCGGCCGCAAGTCACCGTCGGCGAGTTGATCGTTGCCAAAGTGGAAGAAGGATTGGCGAAATACGATTTCACGCTTTCGTATAGCGTTCGCTACAGCGGCGTGAAGTCGTTGCGGATCGACGTGCCCAAGGACGTGGCCGAGAAGCTGCGCGTGACCACGACGGGCATCCACGAAAAGGCGATCGACCCGCCGCCGAAGGATGTGACGCCCGATTGCGTCGCCTGGAGCCTCACCGGCGAGTCGGAATTTGTGGGCTCGGGCAAGATCGACTTGAGTTGGGAAAAGACGATCGAAAAACTCGAACTCGGCAAGAGCGTCAAGTTGCCGGCGCCCTATCTGAAGCCCAAGGACGTGGATCGGGCGTGGGGACAAATCGTCCTAGTCAAGTCGGAAACCATCAACGTGCAGGAAGAAGACGCCAAGGCGTTGCAGCCGATCGATCCGCAGCACGACTTGAAGCTCGTCGCGTCGGTCGCGTCGGCCGCCCGAGCGTTCGAGTTCTACGACGATTGGACCCTCTCGATCGTCGCTACGCGCTATCAGCTGGAAGATGTGAAGCGAAGCAGCATCGAGCAGGCCGTGGTTCGCATGGTCGTGACGCCGGCCAATACGATCTCGGTCCAGGCGTTGTATCGGATGAAAAGCGTTCGACAGCGATTGCGAGTCGAGCTTCCGCCGGGCGCGGCGTTCGATTCGCAGCCGCTTCGGCTCAACGGCCGGCCGTCGGCGTTGGAAAAGGCGGGCGATGCGCCGAGTCGAAAAGATTGGGCGGTCTATTACGTGCCGCTCGTGGCCGCCGCGGCCGATACGCCGTTCCTGTTGGAACTTCGCTACACCTTGTCAGGCGACGGACGCCGGCTCGAACTGCCGGCGTTTCCCGAGGAGCCGGCCGTGGTGAAAGCCTATTTGGCCGTCTATCTGCCCGAAACCCAGCGGCTCTTGGGCGTTCGCGGCCCGTGGACCGAGGAGTTCGTTTGGAGTTGCTTCTCGTCGCTGAATTGGCAAGCGACGCCGACGGTGAATGTCGAGGATATCATCAACTCGATGCACGAAGGCACTGCCGCCGCTTCGCCCGCCGTGTCTGAAAAGTTCCAAACCGACGGCCGCCTCTATTTATATTCGACGCTCCGCCCGGAGGCCGGTCCAAACGGCGTGCTCGAAACCACGACCATCGACCGCCGCTGGCTCGACGCCTTGGTGTTCGGCGTCACGATGCTCCTGGGCCTCGTGCTGCTGCCGCTGCGATTGCCGTCGCGTGTGACCGCCGTTGGCGTCGCCGTCGTCGCATTGGTTCTCGCCGGCGTTTTTCTGCCGACTTTTTCCATGCAAATCCTGAACGGCGCTTTCTTCCTTGCGATTTTCCTCGTCGTCGTGCTTTGGCTCATTGCATTCGCCGTGCATTATCGCGCGGCCTGGGCGCTGTTGGCGTCGAAAGCGGCTGTTTGCGGTCGTACGACGGTTCCGCCGCCGAAGCCGCTGGTGATTTCGCCGTTTGTTCCCACCGAAGTCGATACGCCGAACGCCGATGCCGCGAAAGCCGATACTCCGAAGACGAACGCTCCGAAGGCCGACGTTCAGGAAGGAGGCAACGACCATGCGTAAGAACACATCCTCTCGTTCCCATGCTCTGCGTGGGAACGCCCTGGCTTCGACGCTCTGCGTCGCCGTGATTTTCGCCCTCGGCCTTTTCTCGTCGTCGCTTTTCGCCGGGGAAGGCTACGATCCTTTCGCCCGCGACGAAAACGCCGCGCCACCGGAGCGCGCTCCGCGTCAAATCTTCATCCCGTTTTCCGATCTGCACGTCATTTTGGAACAGCAGCCGAAACGGGTGCTGCTCGGGCGCGAGGAATATGAAGCCTTGCTGAAGAAGGCGAAAAAGCAGCCGGCCGAGGCCCATGCCCCGCAGCCGGCCGCCGTCGTCGCCGCCGAATACAACGCCGCGGTTCAATCGCAGCGGGCGGAAATCAGCGGCAAGCTGGTCGTCGATGTTTTCGACTCCGGCCTGCATGGCCTCCCGCTCGATCTCGGCGGCGGCGGCCTGAAAAACGCGACGCTCGACGGCAAGAATGCTGCGATCGGCCGTGACGCGCTCGGGTGGCTCGTCCTTTTCGTTGAGGGCAAGGGCCGGCACGAGTTGTCGCTCGACATCGTCGCTCCGCTGGAAACCACAGCCGCGCGGCAGGTGCTCCATTTCCGCCTGCCGCGTCCTGCCGCCGCGAAGTTGCATCTCACTGTGCCCGGCGACGTTGAAATCAAGGGCGGCGCCGATGTCATCCGCCGCGATGTCGATGCACAAGCGAAAATCACCCGCTTCGAGTTGCTGCCGCACGGCGGCGATACGTCGATCCTGATGACGCGCAACAGCCGCTTGCATCGGCAAGATGTCGCCGTCGTGGCGAAAAGCGTTTTGATCGACGAAGTGACCCAGGCGTACGAAAAACTTTACGCGACGGTTTCGCTCGACGTGCTGTATCGGGCCGTCGATCATTTCCGATTCGCCGTGCCCGAAGGGTTTGAGATTCTTGAAGTCAACTCGCCGCTTCTGGCCCGCTGGGACGTGCAACAAGACGGCGCCCGGAAGATTTTGGGCGTGACGCTGCGCGAACAAACCACGGAAAGCGTCGTGCTGAAAATCGCGGCGATTCGCACGCCGGCGAAGCTCGACGCTTGGAAGGCCCCGCGGCTCGAACCGCTCGATGTCATCGGCGGCATGACGGTGTTCGGCCTGCTGGTCGAAAATCGCCTCAACGTCGAATCGCTCGCGGCCAAGCAACTCATTCCGATCGACGTGACGGACCTCGCCCGCACGGTGCCGGTGTTTGCCGGCGAGTCGAACAACAGCGGGCCGTCGTTGCGGGCGGTGGCCGCATGGTACGCGCCGCAGCTCGATTTCTCGCTGGCCGCGAACTACAAAAAACCGCCGGCCGAGTTGGCCGTCAACACGAGTCTACTGCTGGTCGTGAGCGATCGCGGCCAGACGATTTTGGGCGGCGTGTCGCTGCTGCCGCTCGTGGAAAAGCGGTTCACGTTCGACATTGCCGTGCCCACGGGCTGGCAAATCACGGAAGTGACGGCCGCCGACGGCTGCCGGTTGGCTAGCGAGCGTTACGCGAACGCGGCGGGCGCAGCGCCGGATGCGGCGGGCCGAATCCGTGTGACCGTGCCCGGCGGAATGCCCGCCGGTCGGGAGTTCAAGGTCAATTTTCACGCCGAACGCACGCCGCCGCGCTGGCTGGCCGCGTGGACCTCGCAAACGCTCGATTTCCCCGAGTTCGCCGTCTTGAATGCCACGCGCGTCGAGGGCGCCGTGGCCGTCGATGGGCAAGACGATTTGCAAGTTCACCCGGCGAAGCTCGCGCATCTCGTGCCATTGAATGCCGCCGAAAAACCCAAGTACGGCTTGGCCGATGTCGCCACGCAATTGGCCTATCGCTACGACAATCCGAAAT
>CAZWNM010000152.1:0-5918 GCA_964635765.1 uncultured Planctomycetaceae bacterium
CCACGGCAAAGCGGCCGGGCCGTCTTTGATGGCCAAGCATTTGATCTTCTGGCCGTTGACGATCAACACGTCCGGCTCGGCGACGCTGGGGCTCGACTTTTCGCAGCTGACCGTGCCCAAAAACTTGCCTTGGCTCGAATCATACTTGACCAAATACGCCAAGTTGTCGGCGGAGACGATGTCGTTGACGGCGACGACTTCGATTTCCTTGCCCAACAGACCTTGATCGCAAATGGCGCGGAACACCAAACGACCGATGCGGCCGAACCCATTGATACCAACACGAATTGCCACGGCACTTCTCCTTGTTTGTGATGTAGAATCCCCCCATGCTGACGGGGGTTGAGCTTTTATACCTTGCACGCGGAACGCTGAACCATTTTTCCCGATGGCAAAAACGGCGCCGCTTAAGGCGCGTGAAGTATAGACTGCGCCGAGCGCCAACTGGCGGCGACCGACAAAACCCTGATTATAGCGTCTTTCGGAATCATCGGCAACGGCCCCCCGACGGTTATCAGGGCCGATCAGTTTTTCAATTTACGTAACACTCAACGCCGTTACCCCCTTTAAAATCGCAAAAAGAGAAGCGGCCACGGATAACACGGATAGAAGACCATTTGGTCTTGATTGGTGTCAAAAAAGACATTTCCATGTTCCTATCCGTGCCTATCCGTGTTATCCGCGGTTGTTTTCAAAATTGCAAATGATGGAACGGCGCGACGTGCTAGGAATGCCCCAAACACCCCTTGCAAGACGCCGGGGAACGGGTATATTGAGAGTTTTCCTTGAAATTGGCGGTGTTGCCCTATACGGAGGCCCTGAGCTATGGCCAAACAATGTGAAGTGTGCGGAAAGAAGCCCGTTTTGGGCAACCAAGTAACCCATCGCGGCAAGGCCAAATACCTCGGTGGCGTCGGCACCAAAGTGACGGGCATTAGCCGACGAAAATTCGCCCCAAATTTGCAGCAGGTGCATGTGACCACCGCCAACGGCACGCGAAAGACGATGCGGGTATGCGTCCAGTGCATTCGTAGCGGCGCCGTCACCAAGCGCGTTCAGCATAGCCCCTTCAAGTTGCCAAAGGCCGAAGTCGCCAAGTAGTGGGGCAGGAAGTGGTCCGTGGCTAGTGGTCAGTGGTCAGATAGGATGGCCCGGCTGCCTTTCACGGACCACTGACCACTGACCACGGACCACTTAATTATGTCCATCTCTCGCGCCGAAGTCGAAAAGGTTTCGCTCTTAGCGCGGCTTCGGCTGTCCGAGGCGGAACTCGACCAGATGACTCGCCAACTTGGCGATATTCTCGGCTATATCGATTTGCTTTCCGAGGTGGACACGGAATCGGTCGAGCCGATGGCCCATGCGTTGGATGTTTCCAATGCGTTTCGCGACGATGTCGCACGTCCGAGTTTGGATCGAGAATCCGCCCTGGCCAATGCTCCGCACCACGACGGCGAGTGCTATTTGGTGCCCGCCGTGCTTGAGTAAGGGGAGGCCGGGGGATTGGGGACTGGGGATTGGAAAAATGCCTGCGGTTTCGCACTAGCCACTAACCACTAGCCACTGGCCACAAATGCCTTGCCCCACCGCCACCGAATGGATCGATAAACTCGCGGCAGGCGAAATATCGGCGGCGGAACTCACCCGATTCTATCTTGATCGCATCGCTCGGCACGATGGCGAACTCAAGGCATTTTTGCGAGTCAACTCCGAAGCGGCCTTGGCCCAAGCCGAAGCGATTGACCGCCGCCGCGCGTCGGGCAAGCCGGTCGGACGCCTGGCCGGTCTGCCGGTCGCCGTCAAGGACGTGCTTTGCACGCAGGGCGAACCGACCACCTGCGGCTCGCGCATGTTGGAAAACTTCCGCTCGCCTTACGACGCCACGGTCGTGGCCAAATTGAAGGCGGCCGACGCCGTGCTGATCGGGCGGACGAACATGGACGAGTTCGCCATGGGCGGGTCGAACGAAAACTCGGCCTTTTTCCCGACCAAAAATCCCTGGGACACGTCGCGTGTGCCCGGCGGTTCGAGCGGCGGTTCGGCGGCGGCCGTTGCGGCTCGCATGACGCCGTTGGCCGTCGGAACCGACACCGGCGGCTCGATCCGTGCTCCGGCCGGCCTGTGCGGCATCTCCGGCATGAAACCGACCTACGGCCGCGTCAGCCGCTACGGCCTTGTGGCGTTCGCCAGCAGTCTCGATCAAGTCGGCCCGCTGGGCCAAACAGTCGAAGACTGCGCCCTGCTGTTGGAAGTGATGGCCGGCCACGATCCGAACGATTCCACGTCGGTCGATTCGCCCGTGCCAAAATATTCGGATACCGTCGGTCAGCCGCTCGAAGGTTTGCGGCTTGGGCTGGTGCGGGAGCATTTCGGCGAAGGGTTGGATGCGGAGGTCGAGCGGGCGGTGCGCGAGGCGATTCGCGTGTACGAGTCGCTCGGCGCGAAGGTCCACGAGATTTCGCTGCCGCACGGCAAATACGCGGTGGCGGCTTATTACATCATTGCCCCGTGCGAGGCTTCGAGCAATTTGGCCCGCTTCGACGGCGTGCATTACGGCTATCGAACGGACGAGCGGGCGATGCTGGCCGAGTTGCGGGAAGAAAAAGACGCGGCCGACAACGCCTTGGTGCGGATGTATCGCCAAAGCCGGTCCGAAGGTTTTGGGGCGGAAGTGAAACGCCGCATCATGCTCGGCGCCTACGCCCTGAGCGCCGGCTATTACGACGCCTACTACAAAAAAGCGCTCCAGGTGCGTCGGCTCATTCGCCAAGATTTCGACCGGGCGTTCGCCGACGTCGATTTGATCGTCGGGCCGGTTACGCCTACTGCCGCGTTCAAGATCGGCGAGCGAGTCGCCGACCCGTTGGCGATGTATTTATTCGATTTGTACACGGTAAGCACGAACCTGGCGGGCATTGCCGGCATGTCGATTCCGTGCGGATTCACGTCGGCCGGATTGCCGATCGGTCTGCACTTGCAATCGCCGCCGTTTGCCGAGGAGCGTCTGTTCCGCGGCGCCGCCATGTTTCAACGCGTTACCGATTGGCATAAGAAAGAACCTGGAGGGCGGATCGCCCCTGATTCCTGAGTCGGCCTGAACAGGGTGCTTATGCACCCCGCTCGCCCCTAGCCCCTACCGCCTCCTTATGTCCCTCACCTTCCGTTACGACGTTTGCCCTGACGACCGCGATGCGGTGCGACGATTGGTCGAATCGACCGGCGTGTTTTCGACGACTGAAGCCGACGTGGCGGCCGAATTGGTCGACGAGCGGCTCGCTCAGGGAGAAGAGAGCGGATATTGCTTCGTGTTCGCGGAACTCGACCGCCGCGTGGTTGGATACACCTGTTACGGGCCGATCCCGCTGACGGCATCGAGTTTCGACCTCTATTGGATCGCCGTCGATAAGTCGCTTCACGGCCGGAAGATCGGCCGCGTGTTGCTCGAAGAGACGGAAAAGCTCATTCGGCAAATGGGCGGGCGGCAGGTGTACATCGAAACGTCCAACCGAGGCCACTACGCTCCCACGCGCGGCTTTTATTTGCGCTGCGGCTACGCCCAAGCGGCGTTGCTGCCGGACTTTTACGGCCCCGGCGACGACAAAGTGATTTACGCTCGGGACGTGGCGGGCGGGTGAAAGGGCCTCGGAAAAACAATATCGGAATAGCCGGGAGCTAACAGCTCCCGGAATGTGCATTCCACGGCTCCGGCGGCTGTTAGCCGCCGGCTATTTTGATAACATTGCTTTTCCTTGCCCCAATAAACGTCCTGTTCTGGGTTCACGGCATTTTTTCCTTCGACGCCGATTGGGCGGCGTCGCCCGGATGACGATGTTCGCGCCACGGGCCGTCGGGATGGCGCGGCGGGCCTTCCGGCGGCTTCGGGCGGCTCTGCTGATACAGAAACCACAATCGCTGATACATCTCGTCGCTCGGCATCGACAACAACGCGCCGCGCTGTTCCGGGGCGAGCGCCTCGAAAAAATCGGCCAAGCGTTCGTTCAACTCGATGTCGCTCGGCAACAAACGATGCGGGCCGTCCGCGAACGACCGACGCAGGCGAAAATCATGAGACTCGCGAGGATGCAGCCATCGCAGCACCATGTGCCATTGTCCCAGCGACGGACTGTCTTCCATTTGTTTCCGCGCCGCATCGCTCAGTTGCCCTCGCAGTTGCGACAAATCGCCGTCGGTCATTATGGGCAGCAATTCGTGGGAGTTGATCGCCCGCACCATGCGCGTCTCTATCATGCTGCGGCGTTCCTCATCCGATTCCGAAAATTTCCTCTGTTCGGCGGGTGTCAGCGATTTTTGGAAATCGTCCTTGTGCCGCGCGATAAATGCCCGATACCACGTCGCGAACTTTGCTGGGTCCGGGCCCACAAGCCTGGGCACGGCCGCGTGCGATTGTTCGAGCTTGCGCTGTTCTTTCACCCATTGCAGACGTTCGCCCGATGACATTTTGGACAAACTTTCGCCACTATACGACGTCAGCGTTTTTGACCATTCGTAATACTCGTGCATGCTCCCCCGAAGCTCTTCGCGGTCGGAAGCTTTTTGCAAATCGTTGTGCAATTGCCGCAACGCCTGCCGGTCTTCCGGCGCCAAATGGTCGAATCGGTCCTCGACGCGAGCCAACTCCGCTTTCGCGTCCGGCGTCATGCGTTCGATGAGCAGGCGCCGTGCGGCCGTATCTTCCGGGATGGCGTCTTCCGGCTTGGCCGCAACGACGCCCGAGGGACTCGGCGTTTTCGGAGGAAACAGATTTTCGTTGCGGAGTTGCCGCAAAAACCCGATAGTGCCCGTCTCGCGATATTCCTCGAACTGCTCCAACACGGGCAAGTTGTCAATCAATCGGCGATTGGTATCTGGCGTAAAAAGCCAGACGCCGAGGAAGCCGACGGCCGCGGCGGCCGCCAACACGCCCAGGATTTGCAATCGCCGCCGGCGACGCCGACGTGGCGCTTCGATCCGGCTTTGCGCCAAATCGTCGCCCGCCGCGAGAGCCACCATCTCTAATGTGGTCCGCGTGAACGGCTCGCCGACCGGCGCGGCGTCCAAATCGTCCAACAGTTCCCAGGTGCGTTCAAGCGATTGCAGCCGGCGGCGCACGTTGGCGTTGGACGCCAATTGCGCCTCGATGCGGCGGGCGCTTTCCGCGTCCAACTCGCCGTCCAGGTAGGCCACGAGTTGCTCGTTGAGCGAGGCCGCATTGTCGGCCGGCGTGTTTTCGGCCGGCATGTTTTTGGATGGATGGTCATTCATGGTCGTGAACCTCCCCGGTCGGGTTCCTGCCGTCGTCGAAATACGGTTGAAGCACCTCGCGCAGATTCTCTCGCGCGCGAGAGAGCAGCGACTTGAGCGCCTGCGGCGTGATCTCCATCACGTCGGCGATCTCGGCATAGCTCATTTCCTCGAACTTGCTCAACAAAACCGCCATCCGCTGCCGCTCGCTCAGCGAGTCGAGCGACATCCGCACGATCTCCCGCATTTCGGCTTTCGCCAATTGCCGGGCGGGCATTTGGCCGCTGCTGGCCTGCAGGATTTTGTCGAACGAACGGGCGCCGAGCGGACCGCTGTCATGCGTTTGCAGCGTGATTTCGCGCCGCCGAGCCAGGTCGCGCAACGCATTGCTTGCCGCGTGATTGGCGATGGTGAAAAGCCACGTCGAAAACTTCGCGCCCGGCTCGTAGGTCTTCCGCGAACGATACACGCGCAGAAAAACTTCCTGAGCCAAATCTTCGGCCTGTTCGCGGTTGCCGACTAAGTGCCGCAAGAGATTCACCAGCCGCCCCTGATAGCGAGCCACGATTTCCTCGAAGGCCGCGGCGCTGTCGTTGCGCACTTCGAGCATCAGCCGAACATCGGGGTCGAGCGCGTATCGGCGGGCGGAAGATTCGCTAACTGCCACGGCATGCCTT
>CAZWNM010000153.1:0-5879 GCA_964635765.1 uncultured Planctomycetaceae bacterium
ATGGCCGGGATTGTAGCGGATTTTATCCACCAGCGGGGCGACGTGCCGGGCCAGCCGATAATTCTCTTGCAGATCGACGGAGAGATTGACGCCGGCCGTGCGACTTCGGATTTCAGCCAACGCCTCGCAATCGCGCGGCGTATCGACCGCAATGCGCACCACGCCGGCGCCGGCCTCGGCGAGTTGCTGAACTTGTTCGGCGGTGGCGGCAACATCGGCGGTTTTCGTCGCGCACATGCTCTGCACGACGATCGGGCATCCGCCTCCGATCATGACCGAACCGATTTTGACCGCTCTAGTTGGATTGCGAGGCATCAGGAATTGTTGATCGTGGATCGATGATCGAACGCCGGCCGCGGTTTCGCAAGGCGGGCGTTGAAACCTTATTTATACCACGTATTGGCGTCTTTGGCGAGAGGTCAACCAGCCGATCGGCGGCCGTTGTCGGCCTTGTTTCGGAAAAGATCGCCTTTAATGCATGGCTTTTAATGCACGGCTTCGTGGATTTCGTATTCCAGCACGTTGAGCTGGGCGTCGAGCCGGACGAGATAAGGGTTGTGATCGAGCAGAGGGCAGGGTTTGGGAACTGGGGATTGGAATATGGCCGCTCACGGTTTTGTCTCTCAACGAGATTGTCGCTTTTCGTCGAAAATATCGCATAAGCCTGGGGAAAAATCTCCATCCGAGCGAATGGAGCCGCCGGCAACTTATACTGGCCAAGGGGACATTGGATGAAGAACATGCCCACGACAAGCGTGAGCATGGCGCCCTGGCGCCAGGTGCAGCCGCATGAGTGAAATGCAGTATTATCAATATGCTTTCGCACAACCCGATTGCCACGTGCAAGCGATCGGGCCGGGAATCGATCCTCATTTCGACGTTGAGTTGATCGGTGATGGCCTGATCGCTGCCGTGGCAAGCCGCATCGGGAAGGATTGTTTTGATTTTGGCGTTTTGCGGCGACGAACGCCGGAGGAAATGCACAAGCTGCGGACAATAGCGACTCGTCACAACGAGATCGTTTGCCGAGCGGCTGAAAGTTCGACGGTATTTCCGCTTCAATTGGGCACGATGTTTCGTTCGCGGCATTCGTTGCAAACCACGTTGCAGCGGTGCGGTCCGAGGGTGGCGGAGTTTATGCGGCGGCTCGACGATCGGCAAGAGTGGAACGTGAAGCTTTATCTGAAAACGATGCGGCTCGATCGCATGGCCACGCACGTCGGCCCGCCGCCGCCGCATTTCGCTTCCGTCCTGATCGGCGGCAGCGGCGCCGCCGTCGCGGAAAAAACCGACGCCGACCGAAGCCGGGAGTTGCGCGTGGCGGTTCGGCGGACCATTCGAACGGTGGAACGCTATCTCCGCGGCGTCGCCGAACACTGCTGCCGCACGCACGGTTTACCGTCGGCCATGAGCGGCCGCCGCGACAAAATCGTCTTTAGCGCCGCGTTTTTGCTGCCTGGTTCGGCACGTGAAGATTGGCTGGAAACCGTGCAGCAGCTTTGCCAAGACGTTCGGCAAACCGGCCTGCAGTTGGAAATGACCGGTCCGTGGCCGCCTTATCATTTTTGCCCAAGTCTGGATTTATCGACGAAAGACGCGATTTTGCCGGTCGCAACGGTTTGACAATCGTCGAATGTCTACGTAGACTTGAACAATGTAGCAGGCACGCGCCGTGTGCCGACTACGTTGGAAACAAGTCCTTTTCCGTCAGGAGATGTCCGCCGTGAGCGCCCCGTGGATTACCTATCGCCCAAAACTCAAAGTCCTCGATTGCACCATCCGCGACGGCGGCCTGATTAACAATCACGTCTTCGACGACGCTTTCGTCCGAAGCATTTACGAGGCTTGCGTCGCGGCCGGCATCGACACCATGGAAGTCGGCTACAAGGCGTCGAAAAAACTGTTTTCGCCGAGCGAGTGCGGGCCGTGGAAGTTTTGCACCGAAGACGACATCCGCCGCATCGTCGGCGACAATCCGACGCCGCTCAAGCTGAGCGCGATGGCCGACGCCGGGAAATCGGATTGGCACACCGACATCCTGCCGAAAAAAGACAGCGTCTTAGACATGATTCGCGTCGCCTTTTATGCCCATCAGGTTTCCGAAGCGGTCGATATGATTCACGACGCCCACGAAAAGGGCTACGAAGTGTCGGCCAACCTGATGGCGGTTTCCACCGTGACCGAACTCGAAATCGATCAGGTGTTGGACGTCATCTCGCAAACGCCGGTCAGCGTTATTGTGGTCGTCGATAGCTACGGCTCGCTGTATGCTGAACAAATCGAACTGCTGGTGAAGAAATATCAGGCGTTCGGCCAAGCGACGGGCAAGGAAGTTGGCATCCACGCCCACAACAATCTGCAATTGGCGTTCGCCAATACGATCGAGGCGATTATCCACGGCGCGAACTACGCCGACGCCTCGATGGCCGGGCTCGGCCGCGGCGCTGGCAATTGCCCGATGGAGCTTCTGATCGGTTTCTTGCGGAACCCGAAGTTCCACATCCGCCCGATCTATCAAGTGATTCAAGATCGCTTGTTGCCGCTCAGCCGGACGTTGGAGTGGGGGCCATACATTCAATACAACATTACCGGCCAGTTCAACGAACATCCGCGCGACGCGATGGCCGCTCGAGCCGGCGACCAACGCGACAATTACATCGATTTTTACAACAAATTGACGTGCGATTTGTAAATTCGCGTCATTGTCCGCATTCTCCGCCGAAGATTCCGGCGGCGTACCAAACGCCATTGTCGCCGCGCTTCATGTCGTAGCCGAAATAGGGATGTTGCGAACTCACGGCGTCCCAATGGCCGGAAGAACAGCGCCAGCATCGGACGCACTCGACGGCCGCCTCGACCAAGTTTTCGCCCGGCCAACTTTCGGCGCATACTTCGCGCGGCGTCAATCCGCCCGGCAACAGCGATAAAATGCGCTGGAACCGCGTATTCCAACCGTGGTGGCCTTGCAGCCGAATGTCGGCCTGATATTGCGCGTGGCTTTGCGTTTCTTCCTCGAGCAGCGGCAGCAGTTCGCCGTCGGTGCTGGCGGGCTGATCGGGATGGACGCGCACCGCGTAGATCAACGTGCGCTGCGTGAGCGTGCCTGACGGAAGGTCCAAAATCACCGCCATTTGCTCCGGCGTGTACCAAAGTTTTTCGGTCAGTGGGAACTCGCTGATGACATCGCCGGCCTGTCGGGCTTTGGCTCGATAATCGACGACGGCGACGCCCGGCTTCCCGAGCATTTCGCTGAACGCCGGATGTTCCAGCAAGACGATTTTTTTGCCCTGCGGTCCTTGCAACTTGATTTTGGCGTTGAGCGGCAGTTTCAGGCAGACGTAATTTTGCAGCTTGTGTTGTACCTGCGGATTTTGGAGCGTTTCGCTCTCGAATCGTTCGCAGGGGCCGTCGGCCGCCGTGTCGTAAAAATAGAGGAACAACATTTTGCCCTGTCGTTCGGCCGTGGCGGTCGCCTCGGCATAATGACTCAGCCACCGCACGACCGGAATTTGTTTTCTCTCGATCACCGGCTTTTGGACGGTGACTTTTTTAGCCGTGCTATCTTTTTTTACCGCGGCTTTCTCGGCCGTGGGTTTTGGAGTGGTTTCGCCCGCCGGCAAAGCACGTCCGAATCCCAAAACCATTCCAGCCAGGTAAAACGATAGTATTAGACAGTGCGAACGCATTTTTTGGTTCCTCCTCGGTTTTCCAGTGAAAAACTCTCCGCCATCGGTGGCAATCCATCCGAGAGCCAACATCCATGAGGGGGGTACGTGTCGAAATTTCAGCCTTCAGCCGACGAATGCGGCCCCTTGGGCCATATATTCCTGTTGTTGCCAGGAGTTATACTTGATAAGCTACACAACTTCAAGCGGCTGCCCGATTCTTTCCGGTTAGGCAATTGCCGTTGAATGCGTTGGCAAGCGTAAGTGCAGCGATTATGAGCGATGGCGAGGTTGTCAGTCTATAGCCACGGCGGCTGGTGCCGAGCCACCCCATCAAAATAGAATAACTTGAAGGAGCGAAACGATGCAGCTTAGGACGGCCTTTCAGACGTTGATGCTTGGTGTTTCCCTATCGCTTGTTGTGGCAATGAGTCACGCACAAGTTGGCTCCAAGGAAGTTGCCATTCCGCGCGAAAAACTCTCAGTGGCGACCCGTAAGGCCGCGACCGATTTTCGTCCGCTCACGCAGGCCGATGTCGCCCAGGCGAAGGCGGTTTTGCGGGAAGCCGTCGATCGGCTCGACGAGAAATTGACCCGCTGGGGAAGCATCGGAGACGATTGGAAAAAATATCTGTTGTGGGAAAAGTTGGACGTGGAGCTTCGCGGCGAGAAGCCGAGCAAGAATGTGTTGGACCGCGTTTATGCTCGCTATGCCGCCGGCCACGACGGGTTGGAGTTGGCTTGGTTCCTCGACGTGCAACGCGCCTTGCGCAACTATCTGGCCGTCACGAAAGCGGTCGATAATCCGCAAGTGCGCGCGGATTACGAGAAACTAATGAACCGTTTGACGGCGAACCTTGATTCGCACCTGTCCAAGCCGACGACGAAAACCGCGGCGGACATCAGTTCGGCCTTGCGTTGGCTCCAGGACGCGCATCAGCAACCGGAGTTGGTCGAGGCGATTCAGCGACACCTCGGTTTTCCGAATTTGTACGTGAAAATTTCCGCCGATTTTGTCGGCATCGGGCTGGCCGAAACGATCGACGACGTGACGCCGTTGAGCGACAACATCTTAGGCACGGAGGTTCGCGGCACTGCCCGCACCCAAGGCACGATTCACGCCGTGCTTCAGCCGAACGCCGACGCGGCCGTGATCGACGCGATGTTTTCCGGTTCCGCCCACAGCGACAACGTCGGCTATCACAAGCCGGTGACCGTGTGCAGCGAATCGACGACCGAAATGACCGCGACCAAGCGGATATGGATTCAGGCGGACGGATTGGGATCGCACCCGGCGGTCTCCAATGCCGAAACATCGCTGACGATCCACGATATTCAATCGAAACACGGTTGCGGGATGATCGAGCGAATTGGCTGGAAGCGGGCAGGCCAGCAGCAGTCGGAAGCCGAGTGCATTGCGTCGCAACACGCCGAGGAGCGGCTCAATGCGAGGATCGACGCCCAGGCCGACGAATCGTTGGAGAAGGCGAACCAAGAGTACGTCGAAAAGTTCCAGCGTCCGTTTACCGACCGAAAACTCTTCCCGCAAAAGCTCCAATTCGCCACGACGCAACAATCGCTTACGGTCGTCGCGCTTCAGGCTGGCGGCGGCAAGGTAGCGGCGTCGAGCCTGCCGCCCGTGCCGAAAACCGACGGCGATATTACTCTGCAAATTCACGAGTCGGCGATCAATAATCTCGCGTTCGACGCCTTGGCCGGCCGCACCATTCACGAGGAAAAGATGCAATCCGCCGTGACCGATTTGCTCGGCCATTTGCCCGACAAAATGAAGGGCGACGAAGACGGCAAGCCGTGGGCGATCACGTTCGCCACGCAACAGCCGATTTCGGTGACCTTTGCCGACGGCGGATTCAAGATCACGCTTCGCGGCGCGAAGTATTACAAGGGCGGCGAGGCGTATCCGGCCATGGATATCACGGCAACGTACAAGATCGAAAAGACCGCGAAGGGCTTCACGGCGGTTCGCCAGGGCGATATCGAGGTCTTTCCGCCCGATGTCAAGCCGGGAAGCGGCAAACAGGTCGACGCCCACCGGCAAGTGATCCGCACGTTGCTCCAAAAACGATTCGCCAAAGTTTTCGAGAAAGAAATTTTGGGCGAAGGGTTCGAGCTGTCGGGCAAGTGGAAAGCGGCCGGCAAGCTGACGGCGGCCGAAGTGATTTGCCGCGACGGCTGGCTCGCGATCGTTTGGCG
>CAZWNM010000154.1:0-5869 GCA_964635765.1 uncultured Planctomycetaceae bacterium
TCAACCTGGAAGGCATCATGCCGGCCCCGCGCGGAATGCCGCAAATCGAAGTGAAATTCGACATCGACGCGAACGGCATCTTGAACGTCGCCGCGAAAGACCTCGGCACGGGCAAGGAGCAAACGGTCCGGATTGAGCAGTCGAGCGGCATTTCGGACGACGAGATCGAGAAGATGCGCCGCGACGCCGATTCGCACGCCGACGAAGACAAGCGGAAGCGAGCGTTGGCCGAGCAGCGCAACCAGGCCGACTCGATGTGCTGGCAGCTTGAGAAGCTGATTAAGGAACACGACGCCAAGCTGAACCCGGCCGACAAGGACGCGGTGAGCAAGGCGATCGAAAAAACCCGCGAGGCCGCGAAGAGCGACGACGTGGAGCGGATCAAGACGGCGGTGCATGAGCTAGAGCAAGCTTCGCACGCCTTGAGCAAGACGCTTTACGAGAAGACCGGCGCGCAGCCCGGTGCGGCTCCCGGCGCGGAACCCGGTCCGCAGCCCGGCGCCGCGCCTTCCGGTTCATCCGGCGGCGGCGACGACGACGCGATCGACGCGGAGTTCGAGGTGAAGCAATAACGAACACGGCGTGGGAATAGAGCCACGGATGGACACAGATAGACACGGATAGATTGCGTATGATAGAATGGCGCAAATCATCGATGTTTATCAGTGTCCGTCCGTGGTTTTTCTTTTTGACACCCGTTTTGCATGGCCCACATTCTTATCACCTCCGGTCCGACGCGGCAGTACCTCGACCCGGTGCGGTATTTGACCAATGCATCGAGCGGCCGGATGGGCGCGGCGTTGGCCGCGGCGGCCGTTGAGGCCGGACATCGTGTCACGGTCGTCAGCGGGCCGGTTGAAGTAAGCTATCCGCCCGAGGCCGAGGTGATTTCCGTCATCTCGACCGAAGAAATGCTCGCCGAAGCGGAAAACATCTTTCCCGATTGCGACGGACTCATCGCCGTGGCTGCACCATGCGATTATCGTCCGGCGGCGGTCGCAGGGCAAAAAATCCGCAAGACCGGCGGTTCGCTCCGCTTGGAATTGGTCGAAACCCCGGATATCGTGGCGACATTGGCCGCCGCGAAACACCGCCAGTGGATTGTCGCCTTCGCCTTGGAAACCGAAGATCAGCACCTTCGGGCGATGCAAAAACTCGAACGCAAAAATTGCGACCTGATCGTCCTCAACGGTCCCGAGGCCATCGACGCCGGCGAAACGCGCGTCGAGGTGCTCGACCGAAAGGGCCAAGTCGTCGGTGATTTCTCCGGCGAAAAAAGCGAGGTCGCAAAAAAACTAATTCAAGTCGTTCAACAAATCGTAAAACAATAAAATCAGCACCGAGACGCAGAGAAAACGCGAAAAAAGGGGAAAGAAAAAAAACCTCACGCAAAGTCGCCAAGGCGCATGGAAAACCAAAAACGCCAATCTACGCTAATGAACGCCAATAAAAAATAATTAGCGAAGATTCGCGTTCCTTAAAGAAATGACAAGATTTGTCGTCTTATTTTCTTCCCTTCGCACCTTAATGCCTTTGCGTGAAACTTTTTTCCGCTCCGTGCCCTTCGTGGCTCCGCGGTGTTCTTTGCAGCCTGATATTGCACGAGCAATGAAACGGTTTTAATTCCGTTTTTCGAACAGCCTTGTTGACTAATTCATTTTTCAAGACTTTTTCCTTGAAATCGAACCCTTTCAGTACATTGGTGGATACATTGAATCCGAGTCAAACAGGTTGAGCATTTTTACCGAAGGAAGACATCTCAATCCTCGGTGGCCAAAATAGCGATTATTCGAGTCCGACAGAATGAACGCTTCCACTTGCTTGGGCAACTGGGGATTGCCAATTTCGGCCAGGACGATAGTAACGCGGCCCAGGAGAGATGCTACGAGACGGCGAACTAACACCAGGAAAAGCACGTACATTAGAAGGGCCAGAAATATCATCATGGACGGCAATTTGTTCACGCTGTTTCCAATTTTACAACCTAATAATCATTACGTTGACTGTCTCTCAATGGTTTATGGACAATCAAACCCACATTAACCCTGTCTGAAGGGCAATTGTTCGACAAGGCCTTTTCGAACTATGAAACCGCTTATTTTGTTGTCGCTGCCCGCGTTGCGCGAAAACGACGTGGCCGCCATGCCGAACTTCAAGGCGATGATGGCCGGCGGCGAAATCGCCGAACTGACGCCGTCGTTTCCTTGCGTCACTTGCACGGTGCAGGCCGCCATGACGACCGGCAAGACGCCGGCGGAGCACGGCATCGTGGCCAATGGGCTGTATTGGCGTGAAAAACATCGGGTTGAAATGTGGACCGCGCCGAACGATTGCATCGAGCGGCCGCAAATTTGGGACTTGCTCTCGCAACACGGCGGGCTGACCTCGGCCGTGTGGTTTCCGCTGCATAGCAAGGGCTGCGAGGCCGATTACGTCTGCACGCCCGCGCCGATCCACAATCCCGACGGCTCCGAATCGCTGTGGTGCTACACGCGGCCGGCGGAGATGTACGGCATGCTGCACGACGCGCTCGGCCACTTTCCGCTCGTGAATTATTGGGGACCGATGACCAGCGTGAAGGCGAGCCAATGGATCGCCGATTCGGCCGTTTGGGCGGCGAAAAAGTGGCGGCCTGACTTCTTCTATATTTATCTGCCGCATCTCGATTACGCCGCGCAGCGCGCCGGCCCGGACAGCGCCGTTGCCCAAAAAGCAGTTGTCGAGTTGGATGAATTGCTTGGGCGTTTCGCGGCTGATATGACGATGGCGTATGGCAAGCCGCCCTTGTGGATCGCCGCCGGCGAATACGCGATCGCGCCGGTCGATCACGTGACGTATCCGAATCGGATGTTGCGCGAGGCCGGTTTGCTTGCCGTGTTGGAAACCGCCGACGGCGAAACGATTGATTTCGAGAAAACGCCGGCCTTCGCAATAGTCGATCATCAAGTGTCGCACGTTTACGTGCAAAACGCCGATCCCCAAGCGATCGATCGCGCGGCCGACGTTTTTCGCAACCAGCCGGGCATCGCCGAGGTGTTGGTCGGCTCGGATCGCGCCCGATACCGTCTCGATCATCCGCGGAGCGGCGAGATCGTGCTGATTTCGACGCCGCAAAGTTGGCAGGCGTATTATTATTGGCAGTCAGACGATCGCGCGCCAAAGTTCGCCCGGACGGTCGATATTCACCGCAAGCCCGGCTACGATCCGGCGGAGCTTTTTTTCGATCCGGCGACGAAATCGATCCCGCTCGGCGCCACGTTAATCAAAGGCTCGCACGGCGCGCCGGCGGTCGATCCCGCGCAGCGGACGGTGCTCGTAGCATCGGAGCCGACGTTGTTTCCCGCCGGCGAAACGATTCACGACACCGACGTTTTTCATGTCGTGATGCGGCACTTCGGGCTGCAATAAAACGCCATTCTCCGGCTTGACCGCTGACGGCTTTTCAGGGTAACATGCCACGGCTTGGTTATTCGACCTCGTGGCGAAAACTCGCCGACCTCGAAACAGGGAGCCGACGCTCCCCGCTCGCGCCATGCAACCGACTTCGTGGCGAAAACTCGCCGTGCTGCTCCTTATCGCCTTCGCGCTGCGGCTGGCGGTGGGCTGGGCATGGCAAGCCCGGCTCGATCAAACCGGCCAACGGTTCGGCATGGGCGATACCGAAAGCTATTGGTCGCTCGGAAAAACCATTGCCTTTGGGTTGCCCTATGAATACGGCGACGGCCGCGCGAAAGTGTTTCGCGCGCCGGGCTATCCGATCTTGTTGTCGCCGATTTTCCGCTGCACGGCCGATGGGCCGGCGGCCGTGCTTTTGGCCCGAGCCGAAGCGGCCCTGTTGGGCACGTTGGCGGTGCTCGTCTTATGGTGGCTCACTCGATTGATCTTCGACGATCGCGCCGCGTTTTGGGCCGCCGTTTTCGCCGCGTTTTATCCCGGCGCGATCGTGTTGGGCGTCCTGCTTCTAAGCGAAGCGCCGTTTTGCCCTCTCATGCTCCTGCAATTGGCGTTTTGGACGCTTGCCTGGCAATCGCCGACGCGCGGCCGGCGCGCCGCGTGGAGTGTTACGGCCGGATTGGCCGCCGGCGCGGCCACGCTCATGCGGCCGAGTTGGCTGATGTTCACGCCGTTTGCACTCGCGGTCGGGCTGCTTTCCTGCATCCTCTCCAGCAAACGCCGGCATGACGCCCTGCGCCATGCGGCCGTTGGGTTTTGGATGCTTTTGGGGCTCATGGCGGCGATGTCGCCGTGGTGGATACGAAACGCCTGCGTCACCGGGCGATTCATTCCGACCACGCTTCAAGTCGGCGCAAGTTTGTACGACGGGATCAGTCCCGAGGCCACCGGCGCGAGCAATATGGATTTTGTGAAACGGTTTGAGGCGGAAGATGCCTTGCGGAAAGCCGATTCGCCGGAAGCCGCCGGCGGGGCGTCGCGCGAAATGCGGCTCGACCGCCGGATGCACGATGAGGCGGCGGCTTGGGCCAAGGCGAATCCCGGCGCGGTCGTGCGGCTCGTGGGCGTGAAATTTCTGCGGATGTGGAACGTTTGGCCCAACGAGCCGCAACTAGCGTCGAATCGGCTTATCGGATTCGCGATATTTTTCACGTATACGCCATTGCTTGTTTTTGCCATAATAGGCGCGTGGCGAACCATCGGCCTGGGCTGGCCGTACATATTATGTTGGCTGCCGGCGGTGTATTTGACGCTTTTGCACGTGGTGTTCGTGAGTTCGATCCGTTACCGAGACCCTGCGATGCTAGCATTGCTAGCGTTGGCGGCCGGGGCGTGGTGCTGGAAGAAAGACTAGGAGATTGGGGGCTGGAGAACACATTGTCATGCTGAGCGCAGCGAAGAATCTCCGCGGCATCGGAACACGTCCGAGATTCTTCGCTGCGCTCAGAATGACCGGTCCCTGGTCGCTGTCCCACTAGCCCCTGACCCCTCACCCCTTCCCCCCGGCCACGGAGGGCCATTTCCATTTTCGCCAAAACGATCAACGGATGCTGGTTCGGCTTCAAGTGGCTCGTGGTGACGGCGGTTGTCGCCGGCGCGGTGGCCATTGTCTGCATCTATCGCCAGGCCGATGAGGAAATCCGGCGTCAAACGGAATCGAAACTCCAACAACATTACGCAGGCCTGAAAGTCAGCGTTCGCTCCGCCCAACGGATCGAAGGCAAAGGCATCCGAGTACACGATCTTTCCGTTGTCGATCCTGACATGGACGGGCCGTGCGCCGAACTGCTGCACGTCGAAGAGGCGATGTTCGAGTGCTCGACCGATTGGAAAGATTTGGTGCAAGGCGCCATCGACGTTCATCGGGCGACGTTGCGACGGCCGACGCTTCGCGCCACGCGGCGGCCCGACGGAACCTGGACGAGCGCCCGATTGCTGCCAGTGCCGAATTTCAGCAATCAGCCGCCGGAAGCGGTTGTTGAAGGCGGCGTGGTCGAAATTTTCGACCCGCAAAAAAAGCCGCCGAGCACGCTGGTGGTTCGGGACGTAAATTTAACGCTGACGCCGGGCACGGCGGAGGAGTTGGCCGCAACGCCCGGCTTCCGCCGGCTGGTGGGCAACCTGAGCAGCGACGGGTGCCGCCGGCTCGAATTCGCGGGCAAGTTGGACATGGATAGTCTCGCCTGTGAGCTTGGCGGCAGCGCGAGCGGCGTCGAGGTGTCGCCGGAATTGCGTGGGACCGTTCCCGAGCCGCTCGGCACGAAGTTGGCGGCGCTCGGCGATTTGCGAGGCCAGGCATCGATCCAATTCCAGCTCGCTCGTAATCCGTCGGCGAAGCCGCCGTTGCGGTTCGACGTGAAGGCGGAGTTGATGCGCGGCCGGCTCGACGACCCGCGGCTGCCGCAAGCCTTGACCG
>CAZWNM010000155.1:0-5824 GCA_964635765.1 uncultured Planctomycetaceae bacterium
TGGTCTAATCCGTCAATACTTTCCCAAGGGGACCGACTTTCGCGACATCTCCCATTCCGAGGTGCGGCAGGTGGAAAAACTACTCAACAACCGCCCCCGCGCGTGCCTCGGGTTTCGGACTCCCGCCGAGGTTTTCTTCGAGGAAAACCCTCCCGCCGGTTGCGATTGAGATTGGAGACCGCCGTTCATGATGTGTAGCCATTGGTTGAGGAGGGCTACCACCATCATCAATACGATGCGATTTTCCTGGCGGGCATCCCCGACGTGAGAGGCAGCCTGCCGCACGCAAAAGGAAACAAGCGGTGATTTGGCCGGGAAACGAAAACCCGAAACTCGGCAAGGGGGCAGCGTTGGTCAAGCGAGACCTTCGCTGGCTGCCGCTGACGGACTCCGAATTCGAGGCCGATTTTTGGCTCGATACAGTGATTTCTTCCAAACGCCGGGAGCGATGGATTGGAGCCGTTTTTGATAAAGAATTCGGCGGCTTGCTGGCAATGGAAAACGTGCAATTTCCGCCGCCCACGGCAAACGGCCTGGCGACAATACTGTTTAATGCTATGTCTCGGCCCTTGAATGAAGGAGACCGTCAACGTCCGCACACGATTTATCTTCGAGACCGCCCCCAATGGCGGGAATTGTTGCCGCATCTTCGGGAACTTGGGATTGAAGTCGTCGTGGGCGAGGAATTGCCGATGTTCAATGAAGCAGTGTTGGAGTGGGCACAGCGAGAGCATCCAGCCGTGGAACTGCCGTCGAAAGACAAGATCATCAAAAACCTCAATCGTCCTTTTCCAAAGAGGAAGCGAACGTGGCATGATGACGTGATGGACTTCATGAAGTGGACGGACGAGATGCTGAAAGCGGCATACCCTTCCCGTAGCGTTCCCGTCCCATCGTATGATCCGATGACCGTGGCGCCGATCCAACTGACTGCTGACGAGTTGGAGGCGATTCTGACTCAGACCGACATCGGCAGGACGAAAAAAATCCGTCCACGGCTGGAGGCGATGGCCGGAACGGAAAATACTCTTGATTTATCGGTTCACGAATGGGGTACAATCTGCCTGGCGTTGTGTGGCACGAGAGCAAAAGAAGTGCGAGTTCAAAAATATCTGTTTATGATTGGCGGGAAAATCGCCGAAGGTTTATCCGAGGCGTTGGATATTGACGGCCCGCCTCGTGGAAGAAACAAGTGACGCCACAGACCGATTGCAGGCGCAACTCATGGACATGCAAACCATCGTCGATGATTGGCGGGCCAATGCCGAGCGGCATCTTGACCGCAATTTTGACTTTCTTCACAGATTGAAGACGAAAAGCGACAAAGCGGTGGACCGTGTGGCCCATCGGATGCACGAAGAAGCGTTTTCCATCATCGACTGCACGCGGTGCGCCAACTGCTGCAAGGCGTCTTCCCCGCAATTTCGCAAATCGGACATCCGCCGAATCGCCGAACATTTTGATATGAAAGCCTCCGAGTTTGTGGCGAAATATCTGAAAGCGGATGAAGACGGCGACCTGTTTTTGAAAAAATTGCCCTGTCCGTTTTTGGGAACTGACAATCGTTGTACGATCTACGAAGTGCGTCCTCAAAATTGTGCCGAATATCCGTACACGCAAAAGAAGGGCTTTACGTTTCGCACCCACTCGATTGCCAATAAATCTCTTGACTGCCCGGCGGTGTTTTATATCGTCGAACAGATGCGAGCGAGACGCCGACGGTGAGGTGGAAAGAAAGTCGAGAACAAGGAAAACAATCTGCGATGACCAGAAAGAACGAAGCCAAGATCGACCTCGAAGCCGCTTTCCCCAGTGTGGCCGAACGGGGTCGAGGTTGACGGTGAAAAAACAGGGAGAACGTCGGAAAAATGGGCATGATTTTGCGACGTATACTTGCCGGGTGTAGTTCATGTCGTCAAGAAAAAGGGGCTTACCGATGAAACGCCGTGTCATTTGCCTAACTGTCCTTGCTGCAATACTTTGTTCCCTGGCTGTGAACAATCAACCCGTTGCTGCGTGTACCGGCATTCGCATCAAGCCGAAAGACGGTTCGGTGATCGTCGCACGCACACTGGAGTTCGCCGCCAACCTCCAATCCAACGTCATCGTAATTCCAAGGGCAACGGAGTCCGTCGGGACGGTGCCCGGCGACAAGCCCGGTCTTCGGTGGAAATCGAAATACGGGATGGCGGGGGCCAATGGTTTTGACATGCCCGCCATCGTGGATGGGCTGAACGAGAAAGGTCTTGGGATTGGCATCTTCTACTTCCCCGGCTACGCCAAGTATCAAGAGGTCAAGGAAGAAGATGTCGACAAGACCCTCGCTCCGTGGGAGCTTCCAGTGTATCTCCTCGGCAATTGTGCCAATGTCAAGGAAGCCATCGAGGCTGCACGAAACGTTCGTGTTGGCGAGGTAGTTCAGAAAAACATGGGGCTTGTGCCGCCGTGCCACTACATTATCAACGATACCAACGAGCGTTGCGTCGTGCTGGAATACGTCGGCGGCGAACTGAAAATACACGACAATCCCTTGGGCGTGATAACCAACTCCCCGACCTTCGATTGGCATGTCACGAACTTACGCAACTACGTCAACCTCACCGTGAACAACGTGCCGCCGGTTGACCTTGCCGGAATCGAACTCCACAGTTTTGGGCAGGGGAGCGGGATGTTGGGGCTACCCGGCGATTTCACCCCGCCTTCTCGCTTCATTCGGGCAGTGGCATTCTCCCAGTCGGCTTTGCCCGTGGCGACGGCGCATGAGGGAGTTCTGCAAGCGTTTCACATACTGAACCAGTTCGACATCCCGAAAGGTGCGGCGAGAGGAGTGGATAACGGCAAAGTCATGGCCGACTACACGCTTTGGACGAGCGCCTCGGACTTGAAAAACCATCGCTATTATTTTCGGACGTTTGACAACAGCCGCATCCGAATGATCGACTTGGAGAAGATGAACCTCGACGCCAAAGAGATCAAAACGATTTCGATGGCCGGGAAAGAAGTTATCGAGGACTTGTCGGACAACGCAAATTAGATTTGGGGCGGTTGCCCACCGGCCGACATACCAGCCAGCCGTCATCCCGACAAACATCAGCAGACGGTTCTGGGTGTGCGAAACCTCGGAAGGCCGTAACGGAGCGGTCACGATGCCTCGGAAATCGAGTGTCGGTAACTTGGACGAATAGGCCGACCTACTTGGGCTTCTTATCTCTGAACTTGGCGATCAGCCACCAGGCGACAATAAACAGCAGCGAGCCAAGGAACGCCGCAATCAAGTCCTCGAAAGTGACCTTGAGATCACCAAGTCCCAGGTTGATATGGAAGATTCGGAAGAGTAGACCGCCGATCAAGGCCCCGACCATCCCGACGCCCAGATTGGACCAGCATCGCCATTGACATTGGAGGAGAGCAACACCGTGCAACAGAAAAGTGCAAGCCCGAGTCCTCGTGGGTTGTACATCGGTGTTACCCTTTGACAAATAGTTTCTGATCGACAAGCCTCTTCATCTGTTCGAGGCCGTTGGAGTATCGAATCGGTTTCATCGGCGTGTTGTTCAGAAGGTGAGTCAACGCGGCGACATCGCAATTGCCCAAGCCGCCATCCCATTGAATAATACATTTGGCATTAGAGACTCTGTTGCTGAGTGAAGCGATTGTGCTGCGATCCTGGGTTCTGTCAACCGCCATGTTCTTGTGCAGGCCGAGAACCCAGGCAATTTCATCTTCGTTGAATCCTTCTTGACGGAGTGTTCGTTCGAGAAGGTTGAGAAAACACGGGACAATCTGCCGATAGTCCGATTTCGTGACGCCAATCGCAAGACAGACAAACAGGGTAGGCTCGTTGATGAACAGAATGCACTTGCGGCGTTCGACGGCAAAGATATTTCCGTACCAATCTCTGATGGGCGATGAAGCGATGGCAGCCGAATCCACCATCGGTGAATCATCTATCTCGGCCAACAACCTTGACGTGCAACGGATGATTGGCATGGTTCTCTCCCGGTGTCTCACATCAATGTAAACGGTCCATCCTCACCAATAAGCTCCAAACACTCATCAAGCGTCAACCCCTTATGAATCGTCCACCACTCGCCGGTGTGCCGAAAGTAGGCGAGATTGAAGCGTCGGTCGCCAACGTATTCCATGCGGGCAAAGCGATGCTCGAAGGTGGGAGCAATTCTGTTAGGACCGGGGCTGGCCCAGATGGAGCCGAAATAGAAGAAGCTGCGATGCCATTTCGTCCAAAGTTCGATGGGATAGTTCCATCGAGGCTTCTTGGGCGGCGGCTTGATGTACTTGGGGGTCAGCACCTTTGCTACCAAATCGTCGGCCTTCGTTTGTACATCCTTCTTCAAGTCGTTGGGGACTTTGGGCTTGATTCGCCGATCAGGAGCGTAGCCCCAACAATAGCCGGTTTTCTTTGCCATCTTTTTCCTCTACGCTCATTCACCGGCAGGTCACAAGCCATCTCGAATAATCGTCGATGAGTTGGAAGTTAATCTTTCATATTTTACGGATTCCGTGCCGCACCGGCAACACCACATCGACCAACTGAATCTTGCCCAACTCCTCATATACCTGACGCGGTTCATGCCCCAGCCCGGCTCGTTGGTAACGCTGCCGCGGCGTTTTCCAAAGAACGTAAGCCAAAAAGCAGACCAGGATGTGGGCCAAAACGCGATCCTCATTCTGGTGCCGGATCGGGCGCAGCCCGAGATCGCTTTTGTAAATGCAAAACACCGCCTCCGCATCACGGCCCGTGTTTGGTGCGATAGCTGTATATCGAACAGCCATCTCTTCGAGCAGTTCGCGGACCCTGTTAGACAAATGAACGACCTGCTGAAACTCTTTGCCTTTGCTTTCGGCTTTAGGAAAGATGACTTTATTTCCTCGCAAGTGACTCGCCTCTACAGCCATTTTCACGTTGTCGGTGAACTTCTTGATGTGAGGTGGTCGGCCTTGGAATCGCATGGAAACTCGTTTTTCAACGCTTTGCGAGTGTCTTGGACCAGCCATGTGCTGCTGTTAGGGCGGAATACAACGCCGATCAACGCAGCATTGGATTCATTTGCGTTTTACGAGGCTTCACCGCTCAGACAGTGGTCAAAACTGTTGCGAACTTCTTCGGTGGTCCCCTCTAACTTGTCGTTTACGACGAGGCACGGTCCAACTCCCGCAGCTTCTCGAAGGCCGCTGCATCGGAAGGATACCGCTGGCACAGGTCGCAACGGTTCACCTTGGCGTCTTTGGCCAAGCGACCGTTTTCCATGTGGGCCAGGATGCCGGGGATGCCAGAAAAAAAGAAGCCTTGCTTTTCGCATTCACAGCGGGTGTCGTCTTCGTCAACCAGCAGACAATCAATGCTGTGGCGGTCGTGGGCTTGATCGGCAATCGAATTCAGTAGTTCGATCACGCCCTCGAAGAGATTTCGATCGTTTTCGGACAACGGATTACAAGGGCTGCCGTGCGCCATCGCATCAACCAACTTCAGGAGCAATTGTCGCTGGTTGCGGAGGAGTTGCCCGTCAATGCGCAGCGAGTAGGATTGCAAGCCTCGCGCCGCTTGCGTTTCCGTTGCAATGCCGGCTTCCGCGCCCCAATCCAACCCCGCTGCTTTTAGGGCCATGTTGGTCTCCGTGCCCGACATATCGCGCCACGGCAATACCGGGTATTCGACCACCCTCGCTAGTTGCGTAGCCGCTGTCACCAGTCGCGTGCCGCCGCGCCCGTCGGGAATCTCAACGATGCCATTGTCCGATGGATCGGAACCTTCCGGTGGTGTAGGCCGAGGAGTTTCACCCCGGCCCCAACCCCAAACCGGACG
>CAZWNM010000156.1:0-5822 GCA_964635765.1 uncultured Planctomycetaceae bacterium
CCGCGCCGGTCCAACGCGGCGACGGCCTCGTGTTCGAGGGCGACCGCAGTCGGGCGAACGAGCAGGGCGGCCGCGTCTACGAAGTGTTTCAGAATCGCCGCTCCATCGAAAAGGAAGTGGCTTCCGGAACAGTGGAATTGGCATTTCGCTACGGCGCGATCGATCTCGGCGAAATCGCACTTGGCCAAAAGGTCTGGAAGACCGACGATCCACGCGCCGCGCGGCGAATGCGGCAAACCTACACATCCGGCCGCCTGCAACGCCGCGTACCGCTCGATCTGACGATTGAAGCCGCGGTCGGCAAGCCGCTTTTGCTCGTCGCCGTCGCGGCCACGGGCATTTCCTGCCGATTGCAATCGCCCGAAGCGTTGCCGGAAGCCAAAAAACATCCGATTACCGTCGAATTGCTGACCGAGCAGTTCGGCCGGCTCGGCGGCACGCCGTACGAGTTGCGAAACGTCGACGCCCGACTCGACGGCCGCGCGATGATTCCGCTCAGCGAACTCGGCAAGCTGCGCCATGAGATGACCCGGCGGTTGGATGCCGCCGCTGCAACGCCGCCCGATCGAACCATGTTCGAGGGTTCGGCGTTGGCGGCGGAACGGCACGAGGCGTTTCCAACGCCGCGAATCATTTCACCGGCGAAACAGATTCACGTGCTCTGTCGTTCGATCGAGCAACTCGAAGCGGCCGCGGCTGCCGGCGTTTCGAGCGTGACGGCCGATTTCAAGAATCTTCGCCAATGCGGCGACGCGGTGCAAACGGCGCGTTCGGCCGGCGTGACAATTCTGCTGGCAACACCCCGCATTCACAAGCCTGGCGAGTCGGACGTGTTCGAGTCGCTTGCCGATTGCTCGCCCGACGGTTTTTTGGTTCGCAATTTGGCGGCCATTGCATTTTTCCGCAACATCGGCTTGCCGATAGTGGCCGATTTCTCGCTCAATGCCGCGAACGATTTGGCCGTCGCGCAGCTTTGCAGTCTCGGCGTCGAACGCGTCACAGCCGCTTACGATCTCGACTTTCCGCGGCTCCTAGAATTGGCGTCGCTTGTGCCGCCGGATTTTTTGGAGGTCGTCGTGCATCGCAACACGCCATTGTTTCATTCGGAACACTGCATCTTTTACCGAACGTTTTCGTCGGGCGACGATCGAGCGAATTGCGGCCGGCCGTGCGAACGACACACGCTGCGGTTGCGCGATCGCAAGGGCGTCGAGCATTTTGTGGCGGCCGACAGCCAATGCCGCAACACGCTTTTCCACGGCGAGGCCGAAAGCATGGCTAATCGGCTATCGAGCCTGCTGGCCGCCGGCCTGCGACATTTTCGCGTCGAGCTGCCGCCCGACGGACGAGCCGAAACCGTCGCAACAATTCTCGCGGCGTATCGGTCATGACGAAAACACGAACGGCGTGGGCGTGAAGCCGATGAAGATGAAGGCCAGCGTCAGCCAGCCGAGCACCGTGCGAAACGTGCCGAGCGGTTCCTCGTCGTCGGCCGTCGGCGGATGGCGCGGGCCCATGAATAAGAGCAAAACCAACAGGAGTGTCCAGCCGCCGTATATGTCCAAATGAAGAATCGTCACGAAAAAAGCGGCAAACAGCAGAAACACGGCGATCTTGTGCGCCCGCTTTCGCAACAAGGCGTAAAGTATATGCCCGCCGTCGAGTTGGCCGATCGGAATCAAATTGAGCGACGTGACCAGTAAGCCAACCCAGCCGGCGAGTACCATCGGCGAAGCCCAAACCTCGTGGCCAATGGGCGTTGGGCCAAGAATGTTGGTGGAAAGAAACCGAAACAGCAAAGGCTCGCCATAGCGCATCGAATTCCCGATGATTGGCGTAAATTCCGAATAGTGCAGTCCGAGAATCAGAAATAGGAACGTCGGCACGAGGCCGGCCAACGGGCCGGAAATGCCGATGTCGAATAGCGCACGCCGGCTCTTGATCCGAGAGCCCATTACGATGACGGCGCCCATCGTGCCAAACGGTGAAAATGGCATAGGAATGAAATACGGCGGGCTGGCATACACGCCATAACGCCGGGCCTGAACGTAATGCCCCATCTCGTGACACAAAAGAATAGTCATCACCGGCACGGCATAGCAAAGTCCGTACCAGATCATGGTCGACAACTGCGGAGTTTTATGCGTTGGGTCCACAAAGTAGACCGAAAACGTGCTCACACAGGTGGCGACAAACAGCAAAATGTGCAATCGCCAATTGGGCTTCGGCGGCTCGGACGGCTCCCGCCTGGGCGGCCGAGGCCAAACGCCTTGCCACACAAACACGCCACGCGGACCTGCAAACGGGCCCTGTTGCCCCACCGACGGACCTTGCGGCGGCCAAGGCTCTGACTCATCCACGATTTCCGGGTGAATCAGCTCCAAATTCTGTTCGTCGTCGTTCGGCACGTTGCTCATCATCCGAATTCTAGCTAGATTAACGCGGTAAGCAAGCCGTTCTCGCCCCAGCGGTGGAAATTAGCGGCGTATTTGGTATTTATCGTGGCACTTATCGCGGAATGACCGCAAAATGACGCTCCCCCACGACATCCGCGAAAATCCCTTCTGCTCACGCCGCATTCGTCCCGGCGCCGTGCCATTTCTGTTTCCGCCGGATCAAAACGCCGAAACGCTCGTCGAACTGTTGGAACAGAACCATTGGTGGGGTGAAATCATCGGCCCGCACGGCTCGGGCAAATCCTCGCTCCTGGCCTCGCTCATTCCGGTCATCGAGCGTGCCGGCCGGCCAGTCGTGCTCGTCGAATTACACGATGGCCAGCGGCAGCTTCCGATCCGGCTTGGCGACGCCCGACTGCAATCGCCGGCGGTCGTGATCGTCGATGGTTACGAACAACTCAGCCGGTGGAATCGATTTTGGCTGAAACGTCATTGCCGCCGCCATTTAGGGCTTTTGGCGACGTCGCACGTTTCAGTCGGACTGCCGGAGATTTATCGAACCGCCGTCACGCCCGAATTGGCCGCCCGGATCGTCGCTCTTCTGCTCGACGGCCGAACGCCGCCGCCAAGCGAAGCGGAACTCACCGATTGTATTTCGCGTCATGCGGGCAACTTGCGGGAAGTGTTGTTCGAGTTGTACGATGTGTGCGAATAAACACAAATCGTTCCCTTTTTCCGTCTTTTCCAATTTTTCTTGTTGACATTGCTTCCGGCGGTTAAATAATTACATAGTCTTTAATGTTTTCCGTGGATGCCTGACAACTGATACATGAAGACTTCCTGACGCCAAAAAATAAACTACGTTTAACAATGCTATGGCGTGGACACTGTCGGTAGGCGACGGGTTGGCCTAATCGACAAAGCCCGCGCAATAGGCAAATCCATTGAAATCGGAACATTTTGCCATCCGCCGCATGATAAATCGTCGCTGCTTGACATTTCCATCAAGAAGCGGTTTGATGGATTCATGCGGTGTGGGGGAGAAACATTTCCACGAATTAGGAGCCAAAAAATGACTCGCCGAAATTTCTACCGTCTGACTATTTTGTGTGCGCTGGCGGTCCTGTTGGCCATGCCGGCGGAAGGCCGTGCGTGTTGGCCGTTTGACTGCATCTTTGGAGCGTCCACTGCGCCGGCGCCGACGGCATGCACGACCTACGCGCCGCCGTATCAGCCCGGCGTGCCGGTTGTCTCGCCGGGTTGCTCGTCATGCGCGCCGTCGTGTTCGACCTGCGGAACTGTTGCGCCAAGTTGCTCGACGTGCGCTCCGCAGAGTTGCGAAATGCCGGTGGTGACGTATCGTCCGCTGTTTCCGGCCCCGGTCGCGTATCAGCCCGTCGTGAGCGCCTATCCGGTGACGACGTATCGGCCGCTGTTTGGCACGTATTCAACGCGCTTGGTGCCGTATACGACGTATCGCATGGTGGCGCCGGCCGTGACGTATCCGAGCTACAGCTGCTACAGTCCATGCGCAAGTTGCAGCAGCCCCTGCGCGAGTTGCAATTCATGCGCCGGCGGCGCGTGCGGCGTGTCGTCTGATTCGGCGCCGTCCTCGTATTACACGGCGCCGGCGTCCGGCTGTTCGTCCTGCGGTGTTTCGGCGGCGAGTCCAGCCGCGCCGCCTGCGGCGACGCAAAGGACATTCGAGCAAACCAACATGCCGGCCGCATCGCCCGAGGCGGTGAAGCCGGCGTCATCGACGGAACTGAAGCCGATTCCCGACAAGACGGTCACGCCGAGTTCCAACACAACGCCGTCGCTCATTGATCCGAGCGATCGGACGGCGGCGAGCCGGAGTTCGTCGTCGGTCCGAGTGCAATTGGCGTCGCAGATCATGGGCGAAACCGTCGGCCGAAAAGCGGCGGAGTATCCCGACTATCCCGACGGCAATTGGGCGACTCCGAAGGATTAGCCTTTTTTTTGCGCTCGCGTCGCTCATCTGTAACTCCTTGTCTTAAAACAGGTTAAGCACCAGCCAGCCGCCGCCACCCGGCGGCGGTTGACTGGAAGTTGACTACTTTTCGTTCTTTTCTTTGCATTCCTCGCCCAGTATCGCGTCAAAGTTCACGCCGTCCACGGCACCGAGCAACTCGTCCTCGCTGACAGACGAATCGTTCGGGATGGGCAATAGCGCCCCATGCGGGTCATCCCACGGGCCAAAATATCGGGTCTTGTAACCTATCCTTTTTTGCCCATTGCCCGGACGGATGTGCAAAAAGTGGGAAGTCTTTGTGTGGCTTGACCGGCTTTTTCCGAGGCAGTATATTACGAGCGTCCATTTCGCGGTATCGACGCAACGCCTCCGGTGGGTTATCCCAAGGGCCAAAGTAGTGGAGCTTTCCGGCGATTTTTTTTTGCCCATTGACCGTTGCTATGAGGAAAGAGCGGAAAATCGGGTGTCGGCTTAGTCGGTTTTTCCATGAAAAATTATAGAATAAATAGTTGTCGAACAGATGTCCGAGCAGGTGTCGAAACACGCTTGTGGGGTAGTAAGTGGGTAGTGTCGTATTATGCCACTTACGGGTGGACACCTTAACTGCTTATCATACAAGGACTTAGATAAATTGCGGCAGTAGCTCAGTTGGTAGAGCATCGGCTTCCCAAGCCGAATGTCGAGGGTTCGAACCCCTTCTGCCGCTCTTCGTAACGCCATAATTCACAAGAGGTTATGACGTTTTTCCTTGGTGCCTTATGTATCCGATTGGAAGCATCATCAAAGCGTATCCAATTACAGCCCATTTTCGGTTTGAGAGATAAAGGAGAGATAAAGGGGAGAGGCGCATATATTGGCTAGTATGCGACACATGCACCGTTACGAACGGCTTTGACGAGGGCGGCCGCGACTACGAAGCGTCGATTGGAGGCCAAGTTGTTCGGCCGCCTAGTCGATCCAGGTGGCATTGCCGTAGGGACTGCCACGATGAAGGCTTCGACGAATCGCCTCCAACTCGGCGTCCGTCTGCGGCAAGTTGACTTGCTCGATCCCGTCGGACGGCTCCGGCAACGGCCACTCGGCCGACAGCGGATCGCGCGATTTTCTCGCACGCTGATGCAGACTTCCCCACGTCCAGTCCTCCGCGTGCTGAACGAGCCTAGCCGGCAGGGCGTTGCCTCGTTGCGCGATCCAGGCGGACTAAGCGGTTGGCCGTTCCGTCCGACTTGTGCAAATCGAGGCTGCGCCGATATAATGCGGTGAAACCCGCCGGTCGCCATGCAACAACCAAACCGCGATATCGCCGTCCTCTTCTGCACGCGTTGCACCCGACTCTTCGCCTACGGCTCGCTCTCGGTCTATCTGGTTCTCTATCTCACGAAATTGGGGTTTTCCGGCTCGCAAATCGGAACGCTCCTGGCATTGACGCTCGC
>CAZWNM010000157.1:0-5472 GCA_964635765.1 uncultured Planctomycetaceae bacterium
GCTGGCCGAGCGATTCGGCGGCGGCGGCCACAAGAAAGCCGCCGGCGCTTTTTTAGACGAGCCGCTCGATTCGGCGCGGGACAAAGTTTTGAACGCGATTCGGAAAGCAATGACAGAAACATAAAAAACACCGCGGAGACGCGGAGACGCAGAGAAAACTAAAAATGAAATCAGGAGTGAACACAATAAAAAGGTCAAAGAACGCTAATTTCCGCTAATCTCCATTGATTGTTTTTTAGCGTCGATTCGTGAAGATTAGTGTTCCGCGAATTCGCGTTTGTTTGCGTTCATTCGTGGTTCCCTTATTGTGTCTTCTCTGTGTCTCTGCGGTTTGATTCCGTTTAATTTTTCGTTTGGAACATTATCATGGAAAAAAATTGTTGTAGCAAATCAGCTTCGGCGGACTGCGAAAACCGCCGTTGCTTCTTGGGCCAAGCGGCGGCGGTCGCTTTCGGAGCGACGGCCATTGCTGTCCCGGTGACGGTCGGCGCGGCTGCGTTCCTCAATCCGCTTCGGCAAAAAAGCCAAGGCGGCGAATTTGTGCGGCTTGCGTCGCTCGACGCGGTGCCGGCCGACGGCGCGCCGGTCAAGGTGCCGGTCGTGGCCGACCGCATCGACGCCTGGAGCCGCTTTCCCGCCGAAGCGATCGGCGCCGTCTTCTTGCGGCGATCCGACAAGGGCGTCGAGGCGCTGCAAGTGATTTGTCCGCATGCCGGCTGTTCGATCAACTACGATGGCCCGGCGAAGAAATTCTTCTGCCCTTGCCACGCAGCCAGTTTCGATTTGAGCGGCGCACGGACCGACGCCACTTCGCCCAGTCCTCGCAACATGGATTCGCTCGAAGTGGAAATCCGCAATAAGAACGAGGTTTGGGTGAAGTTCCAAACCTTCGGCACCGGAACGGCGGCGAAAAAAGCGCTGGCGTAAAACTCTCTCCATCAATATCGGGCTAAATCATGAAATCGATTCTCACTTGGTTCAATGATCGAACGGGCTTGTTCAATGGCTGCGGGTGGCTGGCCGACTCGCCGCTGCCGGGCCGGCCCTGCTGGTGCAAGGTCGTGCCCAGCGTCATCGCGTTTCTCTGCTGCGTGCAGGCCATTACCGGCTTCGTGCTTTGGGCGTTTTATAGCCCCAGCGCGCAAACCGCTTGGGAAAGCGTCTATTACGTGCAGCATAATGTCGCCGGCGGCTGGCTGCTTCGCGCCATGCACCACTACTCGGCCCATGTGCTGCTGGCCGTGTTGATTCTGGCCGTCGCCCAAAACATTTTTGCGAAACTATATCGTGCTCCGCGTGAACTCGTGTTTTGGGCCACTGTCGGACTCGGCCTTTTCGCGCTGGCGGCCATTTTGACCGGCGACCTGCTCTCGTGGGACCAGAACGGCTATGCCTCGACCAAAACGCGGACCGGTTTCCTGACGCTTCTGCCTTGGGTCGGCGGCGATCTGCTGAAAATCGCCATCGGCGGGCCGGGTCCGGCGTTGGGCCACCACACGCTCACGCGATTCTTTGCCTTGCACGTCGGCGTATTCGCCGCTGGTTTTATCGGCATCTTGATCGTTCGCTATATTTTGGCCCGACGCGCCGCGGTGGCCATCGTCGCGCCCGGCAGCCAATTCGACGCGAGTTGCCCTTGCTGCAACATCGACGAGTCGGCCTATTGGCCGGCGTTGGCCGTGCGAAGCATGGCGGCTTGCATCGTCGTCATGGGCGTGGTCTTGTTGCTGGCGTGTCAACACGGCACGACCGGCCCGCATCGCGGCACGGCATTGCTTTCGCCGGCCGACACCGATCCGGCCAACGCCTACGACGCGGCTCGACCCGAGTGGTTTTTGGTCGGCGTGTATGAGTTTTCGCACCTGTTCGCCGGCGAATTGGGCATCATTCCGATCTTCATCGTGCCCGGCTTGCTGGTCGGTATCGCGTTGCTAATGCCGTTTATCGCAAAAATCAAAATCGGTCAAGTTTTCAACGTCGTCTTCACGATTTTTCTGCTGGCTGCCTTGGTCGGCATGACGTGGTATTCGTACAAAAAGGACGCCGCCGACCCGAAACATCAAGCGGCGATCGCGTATGAGCAGCAGCAAGCGGACCGCATTTGCACGCTCATCAGCCACGAGGGCATCCCGCCGACCGGCGCGCTGGCGCTTTTCCAAAGCGATCCGAAGACGCAAGGGCCGCGGCTGTTCGCCCAACAGTGCGCGAGTTGCCACGATTATGCGGCCGTTGCGCGGAAAGAATCGGAGCACGTACCCGGTGTGCCTTTGACCGGCGACATTAAAAATGAAAAACCTTCGGCGCCGAATCTGGCCGGGTTCGCCAGCCGATCGTGGCTGACCGGCTTTCTCAATCCGAAGGGCATCAAGAGCATGGAGTATTTCGGCAATACGAAGTTCCGCGGCGACAAGATGGCGAATTTTTTGAAAGATATTTACGAGGAAAACGGCTCGGACTCGGACTTCAAGAAAAACATGGAAAAGATGGTCGCGGCCCTTTCGGCCGAGGCGCGGTTGCCGTCGCAGACGCAACTCGATAAAAAAGACGAAAAGGCAATTCAAGAGGGCCGCAAGCTCTTGGTCGAAAACTGCGCCGGTTGCCATCGTTTTCACAGCGAGAAACGGCCGCCGGGCGACGCGCCCGACCTGACCGGCTACGGCTCGCCGGAGTGGCTCGCCGGCATCGTCGGCAATCCGGCCGATACGCGATTTTACGGGAAAATCAACGATCGCATGCCCGCCTATGCTTCCTCGGCCAATCCGAAAGAAAACGCGCTTGGCCCGCAGCAAATCAAGATGGTGATCGAGTGGCTGCGCGGCGTGTGGTACGAGAAATAGTGGTCCGTGGCTAGTGAAAGGCGCGAACGGCTTTCCAATCCTCAGTCTCCAATCCCTAGTCTCCTTCTCATGTCTCCTCTCGCCGCCACCTGCTTCCTGATCGCGTTCGCGGCCGTGTTCGGCGGGGCGATCGGCAGTTTCTTGAACGTCGTGGTCTACCGGCTTCCGAACGGAATCAGTCTGAGTACGCCGCCGTCGCACTGCCCGAAATGCAAAACGCCGATCCGCTGGTACGACAACGTGCCGGTGTTCGGCTGGCTCAAACTTGGCGGCCGATGCCGGGCGTGCCGCTGTTGGATTCCGATCCGCTATCCGGCCGTCGAGGCTTTCACGGCCGCGATGTTCGCCGCGCTCGTGGCCGTCGAACGTCCGCTCGAAGCCGGTCATCCCTATCACGCGATTTTGCTTTGCGTGATCCACGTGATTTTGCTCTGCACGCTTTTGTGCGCGGCCTTGATCGACGTGGACGGCAATCGTCCGCCGTTGCGATTGTTTATTCCGGCGTTGTTGGTCGGCGCGATGTGCAGTCCGTTTCTCTTCATGACCGGCATGATAACCGGCGTTACGGCGGCGTTGCTCGGCTTCGGCGTCAGTATTTTCTGGGGCATTTTGGCTTGGCTGCTGTTCCGCCGCTCGTTGGCGCCGGCGCTCGGCTTGGCGTGCATTGGTCTGTTCCTCGGCTGGCAGGTCGTGGCCGCCATCGCATTGGTGACTTTTTTGGTACACCCGGCACTATTGCTCGGTCCATGCGCAAAACTCCGGTGGTTAGAACCTCCGTGCATGTTGCTCTTGATCTTCACGCTCGTCTGGATTTTCGTCCATGCAAGTCTTGTTCTCTTATATTAACCGCAGAGACGCGGAGGAGGTAAACAATGAGTAGGCGCCAGTTTTTGTATTCCTTATTTTCTCCGTGTCTCCGCGTCTCTGCGGTGAATTCTCCTTTTTTGCTTGTGGATGGCTCCCATGCCTGAAGACCTCGCTGCCGCCGTCAAAAAAATCACTCAATCGCCGAGCTATCGCGTCGCATATCGCGACGTCGATTTTCTGATGCGGCCGGAAATGCGCGCGGCGCGCATCGAATTGGAACTTCTCAAGCCGGAATTGTATCTCGCGGAAAACGGCGTTCGTTCGACGGTCGTCGTTTTCGGCAGCACGCGAATTGCCGAGCCGGCCCAAGCCCGGGCGAGGCTCGAAAAGGCGGAAAGCGAATTGGCGATGTCGCCGGGCGATCATCGGCTGCAACGCGCGGCGACGCAGGCGAAGCATCTGCTCGCGTGGAGCCGATATTATGACGCCGCCCGGGAGTTCGCCGGTTTGGTTTCCGCGGCGAGCCAGCGGCAATCGCCCGGCGAGTACGTGATCATGACCGGCGGCGGTCCCGGCATTATGGAGGCGGCCAATCGCGGCGCCCATGACGTGTCGGCGAAATCGGTGGGCTTGAATATCCGCCTACCGCGCGAGCAGGAGCCGAATCCGTACATCACGCCGGATCTTTGTTTCCAGTTCCACTACTTCGCCATGCGGAAATTGCATTTTCTGTTGCGGGCGAAGGCGCTCGTGGCGTTTCCCGGCGGCTTCGGCACGTTCGACGAATTGTTCGACGCCCTGACGCTTCGCCAAACCGGCCGAATGCAAGCCATTCCGATCATCCTGTTCGGCCGAGAGTATTGGAGCCGCGCCATCGACTTTCAATTCCTCGCCGACCAAGGCGTGATCGCCGACGAGCACTTGAATTTGTTCCATTACGCGGAAACGGCCGTCGAGGCGTGGGAGATTATTCGACGCGGCGTGCAATGAAGAATCTATTTCCGACCGTGATTCGGAAAACGATCTTGCACGGCCTGCACGGTCATCTCTTGCGTGCGAAGGGCTTCCATTGCGCGGATGGCGGCCGTCGCGCCTTCGAGCGTCGTGATGCAGGAAATGCCGTGCGAGACGGCCGCCGCGCGAATGCGGCCTTCGTCGGTTCTCGCGCCTTTGCCGCTCGGCGTGTTGATGACCAACTGGAGATTGCCGTCGATGATGTAGTCGAGCACGTTGGGGTGGCCTTCCTGCAACTTCATCAACGATTGCACGCGAATGCCGGACTCTTCCAACCGCATGGCCGTGCCTTTCGTGGCCAAAAGCTCAAAGCCCAACTGTTCGAGACGCCGGGCCAAGTCGGCCACGTGGTCTTTCGAGCGATTCGTGACGCTGAGAAAGACCTTGCCGCCGGTTGGCAGCACGGTGCCGGCCGCGATTTGGCTCTTGGCGAACGCGATGGCGAAGTTTTCGCTGACGCCCATCACTTCGCCGGTCGATTTCATTTCCGGCCCGAGCACGATGTCGATGCCGACGAACTTCACAAACGGAAAGACGGCTTCCTTGACGGAATGCTGCTTCGGAATCGGCGCCTCGAAATAGCCCTGCTCGGCAAGCGACACGCCCGCCATCACCTTGGCCGCCGCCTTGGCCAGCGGCATTCCGGTGGCCTTCGATACAAATGGCACGGTTCGGCTGGCACGGGGATTCACTTCCAAGATGTAAACATTCGGATGTCCGTCCTCGCGTTTGACGGCGAATTGGATGTTCATCAGCCCCTTCACCTTCAGACGCTCGGCCAGGGCGCACGTTGTTTGGCGGATTTCATCGACCA
>CAZWNM010000157.1:5482-5804 GCA_964635765.1 uncultured Planctomycetaceae bacterium
AACGGCGGAATGGCGCAGGCGGAGTCGCCGGAATGGACGCCGGCCTCCTCGATGTGCTCCATGATTCCAGCCACGATGACCTGCTCGCCGTCGGAAATGGCATCGACATCGACCTCGGTTGCGTCTTCCAAAAATCGGTCGATCAACACCGGCTGGCCCTGGGCCACGACGAACGCGGCGGCGACGAAACGCTCGAATTGCGAGGCGTCGTAGCAGATTTCCATCGCCCGACCGCCGAGCACGAAACTCGGCCGCACGAGGCACGGGAATCCGACGTTGGCCACTTGCACGCGCGCCTGCGCCATGTTGCGCGCGATGCCGC
>CAZWNM010000158.1:0-5797 GCA_964635765.1 uncultured Planctomycetaceae bacterium
CTCTTCTCCGGCTTCGCGCCCGGAGTCGACTCGACGAAGTCGCTCACGGTGGCGCCGCGGCGGCTTGGCGTGGTCGGATTGTATTTGCGAATACCCATTGTTAGTTCTCAGTTTTCAGTTTTCAGTATTTTCGTTTCCAGCACTCATCAATCAGTCAGCATCATACTGGCAACTGATAACTGAAAACTGACAACTCAAAATTAAAAGAAGTTAATCCTGTGTTCCGAATTCAACGTCACAATCGCTTTTTTCCAGGCGCCCGTTGAACCGCCGCGAAAACGGCTGCGACGCGGCTTTCCCTTGCGGTTCTGAATGTTTACGGCCACCACCTTCACATCGAACAATTGCTCCACCGCACGGCGAATGTCGTCCTTGCCGGCCAACCGATTCACCTCGAAGGCGTAGGCGTTGCAACGGCTCGCCTTGTGCATCCCCTTTTCGGTCACCAGCGGCCGATAGATGATCTGATGCGGCTGCAACTCCAGGCCGATTTTCGTGATGTCTCGAGCCATGTTCTTTCCTCTTGCTTATCTCGTCGCTTTACTTCGCCGCCGCGTCGCCGCGAAAAGCGTCCAACGCAGCCGTCGTCATCAACAACCGTTTCGGACGCAACACGCTCAAGGCGTTCAGGTCCGAAACCGGCGACACCGAAACGTCGGCCAAGTTGCGAATGCTCTTGTAAATGTTCACGTCATAGCCGGGAACCGCCACCAGCACCGAACCGCCGGCCAGCTTCAACGCCTTCAACATCGCCGCCGCATCGCGGGTCTTCGGTTGGTCGAACGCCAACGTGTCGATCAGCATGACTTCGCCGTCGACAATGCGCGAGGCGACCGCCATCCGCGTGGCCAAGTGCAACGCCTTCTTCGTGAGCCGATACGACCAATCGCGCGGCTGCCGGGCGTGGATGTGTCCGCCGCCGCGACGCACGCCGCTCCGACGCGAGCCGGCCCGCGCGTTGCCCGTGCCCTTTTGCCGATACATCTTTTTCGTTGAGCCGGCCACTTCCGACCGGGTCTTCGTTTTCACGGAACCCTGACGCAAATTCGTTTGGTACATGACCACGGCGTCGTGCAGCAATTGCTTGCTGATGCGCGGGGCCAATTGCTCGGGGTCGATTTCATACTGCCCGACCTCGGCGCCCGAACGATTGTAAATTGGCAAACTAACCATGATCCTGAACCTTATAATTTGTTCGTCTGCCGAATGACCACGTATCCGCCGTTCGGACCCGGCACGGCGCCGTGAACCAACAGCAGATTGTTTTCCACATCGACGCCCGCGACCTTGAGATTACGCGACGTAATGCGGGCGGAACCGTAATGGCCGGCCATGCGGCGGCCCTTGATGACGTGGTGCGGATCGGTGTTGCAGCCGATGGAGCCGCAATGACGGTGAACTTTTTTCACGCCGTGCGTGGCCCGCTGACCGTGGAAATTGTGGCGTTTCATCACGCCGGCGGTGCCGCGGCCCTTGCTGATGCCGATCACATCGACCGACTTGATTTGAGAGAAGACATCGACCTTCAATTCCTGGCCGACTTGGAGATCGCCGGTGGCGCCGCGGAACTCGCGAACGAAGCGTTGCGGTTCACAATCGGCCTTCGGGGCCGCTTCAACGCCCGCCGCGGCACGGCGTTTTTGGCGTTTGCTGTCGAGTTTGGCGACTTGGCCGCGAGCAGCACGAGAAGCAAGGCGACGGGGCTTATCGAGATAGCCCAGTTGAACGGCTTCGTAGCCGTCCTTCTGCTCCGTCCGCAATTGAAGGACATGGCAGGGGCCGGCCTGAATCACGGTTGCCGAGATTGCTTGGCCGGTCGAGTCGAAAATTTGCGTCATCCCGACCTTGCGGCCGAGCAGTCCAACTATCATCGCTCTTACCTTTATGCTACGTCGCCGGCGGGAAGTTCCGACCTTATTGCTTCCGACATCACCGATTTTCCAGTTTCCAGGCCAACGGCCGCGGAAACGTTATCGGTCAAGCGGAACACAAAAAGCCGGTTTTACCCGCACGAGCTTCCGTTCCATAAAACCAAACCCCCAAAAACTCATTTTCGCACGCCAAACTCTCGTCCCTAGCCCCGAATCCCTAGCCCTAGTTTTAATGCCTGCTGGTGGCCTTGATCTTGATATCGACGCCGGCCGGCAAGCTCAATTTGTTGAGCGATTCGATAGTCTTGGCCGTTGCCTGCATGATGTCGATAAGCCGCTTATGCGTGCGGATTTCGAATTGCTGGCGGGCCTTTTTGTCCACATGAGGACTAGACTGAACCGTGTATCGTTCGATGCGCGTCGGCAGGGGAATTGGCCCGTGAACCACAGAACCGGTCCGCTTTGCCGTATCGACGATTTCCATTGCGCTTTGATCCAGAATCGCGTGATCGTACGCTTCCATCCGAATCCGAATGATTTCACTTGCCTGACCAGCCACGGAAGTCCTCCGGGGTAACTCGACCACCGATTTATCAAGGAACTACGCTCTACACGGCGGAACCGTGACGTTCTTTACCCATGAAAAAACGTCTCGCCCATTCCCATGCAAAGTATGAAACACAGCCCACTGCTGCTGAGCGGGAAACCACCGATCATATCACCGTCGGCAAAGTGCGTCAATGGCCTGTTTGCAAAATTCCGAAAAAGGCAAAAAACGTTGTCGGCCCAAATCCGCAAGACAGGACGGATCATCGTAGTTTATCCATTTTCCGCCCGGAAGACGCCTTTTGGGGACTTTTTTGACAGCAAATCGGTGCTTTTTGATTGGAGCAGTATTGCAGCATTACATTGACTGGATCATGGTTTGCAAGTACACTCCCAATAGGGGATGCAATTATTTTGAGAGGAGCAGCCCGTGCAACGAGAATTCAACATCATTATCGAACGCGACAGCGAAGGCACCTATGTGGCCACCGTGCCGGAGCTTCGCGGCTGCCACACCCAAGCAAAATCGCTCGATACGCTAATGCAACGCATTCGGGAGGCAATCGACCTCTGCCTGGAAGTGGAGGGTGATTTGCCGGAAGCGTCGCAATTCGTCGGCGTACAACGCATCTTGGTGGAAACATGAGCCGGCTTCCGCGACTTCGTGGCAATCAGGTGCTTGCCGCTCTACGGCAGGCTGGGTTCGAGGTAATTCGTGTTCGGGGTAGCCATCATTTTCTGCGACATCAAGATGGCCGCGCTACGGTTGTACCGATTCATTCCGGCGAAAATATCGGACCTGGCTTGATGAACAAAATACTTGCAGATTGCGAGTTGACGCGGGATGAGTTTGAGAAACTGTTGTAAAACGTCAACCATTTCCAAGCCGCTGCCCAAAACATACGCGGAACTCGTCCGCCTGTTGCCGCCGCGCACGATCCACGACGATGTCGATCTCGACAACGTCACCGAAGTGATCGACCGCTTGGCCGTTTTGGATCATCCGACCAAAGATCAAGCCGATTACTTGGACACGCTATCGACGCTGGTCGTCGCTTATGAAAATTTGCATCATTCGCTGGATGTTTCGCATCTCGGTCCGTTGGAAACGCTCCAATTCCTGCTAAAAGAGCGAAACCTGAGCGGTTCCGATCTCGGCCGCATTCTCGGGCAACGTCAGCTCGGTTCGGCGATTTTGCGTGGCGATCGGCAATTGAGCAAAAGCAACATTCTGAAACTAGCGGCCTATTTCAGCCTCTCGCCGGACGTGTTTTTAGAATAACCAAAAAAGACATCGGCCGGCCTTATGCCGACGGATGATTTTCGGGGACTGTTCCGACTGTTTTGATGCCCATCTTATTCCAAAAGGATGGAATCGCCGGGCGTTTCCTTCTTGTTGCTGCATGTGAAATAACGTCGGACACAAAACAGCCAGGCTAGCATTAGGCACCCGAGCAGAACGACCACACAGGTCAAGTCGGCCGGTGTTGGACCAGAGAATTCATAACGCCATTCTCCCCCCCATCCATGCGAACGCTGAAAAAACTCGGGGCACCATCCGAACGCATTCAGCCGTGTGAACGCCCAGGCCCCGACCGACATGTTCGCCACGCAAAGCAGCATCGCCCCCCACCAAGCGGCTTTTTTCAGGCAATAAATACCCAAGGCAAGACACATCGAAAACGCCAACACAAGCAGCCATAAGCATATGCCGACCGTGACATCGACCATTCCTCCAAGCGACATGACAAAGTGATATGCCGCCATAAACGCTGACCACATAACATAGTTGTCGCGTGTGCGCAACGCCACGACGCAACAGTAAGCCAGCGGCCACATTATCCACGTTGCGGTTGAAGCCAAAATGATGCTTGTGGCGAGTATCGGCGTTGGGCATCGATCGGTCCATGGAATATGTGAATCACGCCAAAAGCATGTGGCGCGTACGGCCACACGTTGGTAGAACGCCAAAAAAACGAGAGGAAGAAAGACATACCAGTCGATCGTCGCGGTAAAGTGCTCCAGAAAAACCACAGTCGCACCTTCCGCCGACATCTTCCCGTAATCCATCGCAATCAAATGTTGAATCGCGGGCGAAAATGTCACTTGGACGCTTGCCATACCGATGCCCAGCATGAGCCAAAGCCACGACAGGATTACTGTCAGCGTCCACGCCCAGCGGCGGGCGAGAATCGAGCCGATCCCGAGCCAGATAAATGTTATGGTCGGCAGAAGATAGAAAACGACGCCTGCCCAGCTAATTGTCGGCAAACCAATTGAATCGTTGCCCCAGTTTCGTGTCTCGCCAATCGCAACCCTCCAGGCCATGAAAAACGCGAAGAGGCCCCAATAAAGGCCCAGCAGAATTTGCAAGACACCGAAGAAAAACAGCCCAACACTCTGATTGCGAAAAGGCACCGTTATGGTTACGGTCGTTGGTTTGGCTGTCGGCATGTCGTTTTCCTCCTGTAATTGGACACGATTAGATAAGTGACACGAAAACTCTTTATCTCTCCCCTTCCGCCAGCCGCGCCAGCATCATTCGCTCGGGCAGACGCTTTAATCGCGTGAACCACGGCTCCTCTTCGGGATGGATTGGATCGACCAAGATCGTGCGAATGCCGGCCAGACGGCCGGCCGGCACGTCAGCAAACAACTGATCGCCGACGACGGCGACCTCGGAAGGCGGCACGGCGAGTTTTTCGACCGCCCGGCGGATGCCCCACGGCAGCGGCTTCATCGCCCGCGATACGAACGGCAGATTAAACCGCCGGGCGAACGGCTCGATGCGGTGTGACAGTCCGTTCGACACCAAACACAGCCGGAAATTGGCCGTGCGAAGCTGTTCAAGCCAGGCAGCCGCCTCCGGCAACGCCTCGGCTTGGCTGTAGCGTTTCAACGTGCAATCGACATCCACCAACAACGCACAAACCCCCCATTGCCACAAACGCTCGGGCGTCAACTCCCAAACGCCGCGAACTCGGTAATGGGGGGTAAAAAGAAGCATGGCCGCTCTCCCGCTCTTCTGCCTTCCTATAGCCTATCTCCCTATTAGCCCACTATATCCGAGCTTGACCCGGCCGACGAGTCTGGGTACAGTACCGCACCACGGATTTTTGGTTTCCGAACACCCACCAGGCTATTTTGGCCCCTCGGGCTGGATTCATGATCGCAACGCTTTCCGAAATGGTCTCGTCGGCGAGGTCGAAAACGTCGGCCTGGCAACGGCTGCCGCCGCAAATCAAGGTGCTTTATATCGCATCGCGGCGTCGGACCGGCGGCTGGCTTGCCGAAGCGTTCGCGGCCGATAGCGCCTCGAAGGTTTTTTTGGAAGAGGTCGTCGGCATGTCGGCCGGCATGGCCCGGCTGCGGGACGATGT
>CAZWNM010000159.1:0-5793 GCA_964635765.1 uncultured Planctomycetaceae bacterium
GTGGTGTTCGGTCTTATGGGACTCGGGTCTAAGCTCCATACCTCGTCTGACATATCTATATCACAGGGGCGGATGATGCAGACCTCACCTGGTCTCGCCCCTGTGAGTCGCTGGAAGCGCGTCATGTCGGCCGCCACCGTGGACATGTACGGCAAAGTCTCCTCCACTATCCAGTCCGCGACTGGAGTGACTGGCGGCAATTCCCGGGCCTCGTTACGCCCTTTGTGGACGTTCGGCATGGCTACAAGGGCCTGCAGCACGGCGGGTTGAACCAACTCCTCGGTGACGCCCCAACGAAACATGCGACGAATCGTTGAGAGCATGTGGTTGACGGTGCGACGGCTCATGTCCCGCTCGATCAGATCCGCCTTGATCGCCTTGAACGCGAGAGGGCCAAACTCGCTAGCATTGGTGCGGGCGTATCGCTCGCAGATGATCTCGATCGCCCGCTTGACTATGTAGATAGTGTCGGTGGGCTTGCCGTGCTTAACGTAGTAGGATTTGGCGTACTTGCGGTACGCCGCCGCCAACTCGACGACGGTAATGTCGTTCAGCACGCTGGGCATTTGCAACGGACGTCCAGCAGCCAGCCATTCGCCGATAAGTCGGTCGTACTCGATCCGACTGGCTTTGGTACCATGTGGGCCGAGGTAGAAATCTCGGCCATAAAGAGTGACAACCGCCTGCCCTGATGCCAAGTGCCTGCGGTATTTCGGAGTGGGTGGAAGAAAACGGTCTGTGAATTTGGGCATGTGCGCTCCTTTCCTATTTTGCCAGTGAACGGTATGTACCGTTCTTGGCCAGGAAAACGAGCCGCACTGCCGACCGTCGGCAGGTAAGCTAAGTTGCTTTCGGCAAAGGATTTACGTCAGTCGGGGCGACAGGAATTGAACCTGCGACCTCTTGGTCCCGAACCAAGCGCTCTAGCCAGGCTGAGCTACGCCCCGCATGTTATGCAGCTATTTCCGTACCATCCGATAGAACGATTCACCCGAGCCCGATGGCTGCTCGCGAACGTCCGCTGAAGCCGCCCATCATACCGGTCCCACCCGGTGCTGTCAACCCCGTCCCGCTGGAGTTCACCCACTTTGATCTTGACTCGTGATGCGAAATAAAGCGTCCTTCCGCTTGGAGTTCGGGAAAACCAAGGCGAAAGGAGGTCAAAGATGGCTGGCAATGGAAGGCGTAAGGAGGGACATCGAAGGTTGTGCGAGTTTGCGGGACGTGTGGCAAGAGGAGTTTCTGACAGTCGTAGGCAACGGCTTTCGGTGGACGATCGTGCGGCGGAGATTTTCCAGCAGAAGCGTCCTGTCCGTTGGCCCGTCGGCGATTGGACCTGTGTGGAGACCGTCCGATTGCCGGAATCGCCGGATCAAGAACTGTTGTTGGTGCTTTCCTGGCGTAACGCCGAAGCGCCGCCTTGGATGCTGTTGGTCAGTCCGCAGGCTCGAAAGGCAGGCCGAAACGGAACCTGGTTCGTTAAGGCATTTCGTCGCCGCTTGGGCGTGGAGGATGCAACCTGGGGCATCAAGCAGCGATTCCACTTGGAAGCATTTCTGGTTCAGAGTTGGCGTAGCATTCGGCTTACACTGCAAGAGCGTGATCGCATCGCGCAATTGCGGCATCAGGGAGCCGATCAGAAGGAAATCGCACAAGCCGTGGAGCGTTGTCCTTCCACGATCAGCCGCGAGTTGCGACGCAACCGCGCGGACGGCGATATTATGCTGCACAAGCCCAACGGGAGGGCGAGGCGATGGAACACCCCCCAACACCAAAGCCTCCTACGATGCGAAAGACGTTAAAAGTCACTATGTCGTTAGGGATGGCTGTGAGGATCGAGCCTATGCCAACAGGAGGCAGGCGACAATCGGCGTGCTGCATCGTCCAATGCGATCGCATAACACCCCCCCAAAGAATGGCCCCACGATGCAGCCCAAGCTCGCGATTGCCGTGCTGAATCCGAACATTGCATTCGATAGACCGAATTGTTCGCGCAGATAGACATTGGCTCCTCCGATGATCGCCAGATCGTAGCCGAACAGGAATCCGCCCACGGCCGAGATAAAGGCGATCAGAAAGACGTAGACCTGCCCGCTCATGCGGTAATTGCCGGTCTCGGAAGACAATTGCTGCGACGACTTTGGCACAAGGCACTCCTATATTTATGGTGACGGTTTCCGTTGGCTTCCGCGGCAAGCGGCCGGAGTTATTGGTCCCGTCGTCACGACCGGATGCGCATGGTTCTGACCCGCAACATCCATGGTTCTCCCGCCGTGGGAAGTTATTTGGCAAATCAATGTTTTCTGCAGAGCGCCGTTTTGTTCTTCTTGCGGTCACTTTGGCAGATACGTGCCGATCATTTGAGCCAGTAAGGTGAGCGCCCTGAGCACATTTTCGTCAGCCCGCAACCGCATCTGAGCTCCTTGCGGGATGTGCTGGGCAGAGAGCGTGACGCACGCCTTGCCATCGTCGTTTTGGAAGAGGCCGGCCAGCATGGCGGCGTTGGCCTTAAGGCTTGGATCTTCGCCGACCGTGGCGAGAAGCCGCGCCGCCGGCGCCACGGCCACGGTGATCTTCAGCGGCGGCGCCTCCTTGGCGTCCGTGCCTTTCAAGCGGTCAATGGCATTCTTGAGCGTCGAGACGGCGTCACGGCCCACGGCGATCAACACCTTGTCGTCCGCGATTCCCACGGCGGTCTCCAACCGGTCGCCTACCAGCGGCGCCAGTTGTCGATCCGACATGGCAAGGGAAATTGTGTGCAGGTGAATGCCGTTATACGTCTCGGCGCCTATCGCAATCGTCTTGGCGACCTGGTCATTTTCGGGTATCTCATCGGTTGCGCGCTGGAAGATGGTTTCCAGGCGGGCGGCGTTGGCGAGCGATACGCCGGCCAATAGGGTGCCGCCCGTGGAATCGAGCCGGATGGCCAGTCCGACGTCGAGCTTCTTGTGCGTCGCCACCTTCCGCAGAACATCGGTTACGACATCGAGCAACCGCGAAGCCCGTTGAAACGTCATTTCATTGAGGCCCTGAGATTGCAATTGTCCAACGCCCAACATGTGCACGATCGACAGAAGGCCGCTCACCTGGCCGACTTGCTCGTCGCTGAGCTCGGCAGATGCGATGGCGGTAACGGCGGCGTTGGGCATTGCCAAGCCGAAAAAGTTGCTTTTGCCGGGCTTCACTTGCGCAAGACGCTCGGCAAGCTTGCTGCCGGTTTTCGCGTGGACTTCGAGATCGACGTAGCTGGTTCTTGTCTGGGAGTCGATGTTCCAACCCAACAAGAGATCGTCCATGTCATCGAGACAAAACTGACTCGAAAACTGCTGACGATACTCCTGGGGAAGCTCACGGATGGACGCATGGATCGCCAGATCATATCTTTTGGGAAGGTCGCCGAGCAGCGATTCCGGATCGGCGGCGACTCCTTCCAGTTGTTGTTGAGAATCGGCGAGAAACGCCCAGCGGCGATGCTGGACGGCGTAGATGGTTTGTCTGCCAAACGGAATTCGATAGACGCGGTCTTCCACCGTGACGGTGCAGCCCAGTTGTCCCTGCATCAGATCCACCAGAGGCGCGATGTCGGCAACGGGGAGGAACATGTAAGGAATGGATATGGACTTGCCGGCGGGAAGCACCGCACCCCACGGCCGCGCGGTGTCCATGGCCAACGGCTCGTTGGTGGCGTCGCCTTGCGGCAGTGTGAGCAACAGCAATTGCAGCCGCTGGCCGAGGCCCGCATCGCCGCACCATTCGCCAATCGCGGTGACATCGGTTATCAGCTTGTCATAGCTCGCGCAGGACAGGACGGCCAGCGGACCCGACTTGCTTTGTGCGACGCACACGCTGCCTAGCAGCACCGTCACGGCCAACGTCGCCAATAACGTCTTCATCGTTCTCACAATCAATCTCCCAATCTCCAGCGCCCGCCCATTCCGTGGTCCTGCGTCGCACCACTTGCAAACGGGCTTCCAAACAAGTACTGTATAATGAGCATGATACGTATTGTAATCCGTGAAAAGAGGAGGTGCAAGATGATGGGAAGGGCGATCGGAGCTCTCGGACTGGTCGCGGCGCTATCCTGGGCGAACCTGGCGCTTTCGCAAGAGCCGGCAAAACGGCCGCCGCTCCCGCCCGTCACCATTATGCGTGATATTCCGTATCTTGAGCCCGTCAACCAGCGAAACCGGCTTGACCTCTATTTGCCGAAACACATCGATGGTGCGTTGCCCGTGATCGTCTGGATCCACCCTGGCGGATGGCAGCAAGGGAGCAAGGAGTTTTGTCCCCCCGTGCTGCTGGTGACCAAAGGCTACGCCGTCGCCAGCATCAACTATCGCTTGAGCCAGGACGCCGTGTTCCCGGCGCAGATCGAGGACTGCAAAGCGGCGATCCGCTGGCTTCGGGCCAACGCCGCGAAGTATGGGCTCGATGCGGCCCATATTGGTGCATGGGGTGCATCGGCGGGGGGCTACCTGGCCAATATGTTGGGCACCACCGGCGGTGTGAAAGAGTTGGAAGGAAGCCGCGGGAATCTGGAGCAGTCCAGCCGCGTCCAGGCGGTCGTCGACTGGTTCGGCCCTACGGACTTTACCGTGCCCTACAAGGTGGATAGCGAGGTGGCTTCGATGGTGGCCCGAATGCTCAGTCGTGCGGACCCAAAGAGTGTGGACGCAAAGAGAAAAGAAGAGAAACTCCGAAGAGCTAGCCCCATCACCTACGTCGACAGAAACGCCGCCCCGTTTCTCATTATGCACGGCGCCGAAGACGACATTGTGCCGGTTGCGCAGAGCGAGGCGCTTGCCGCCGCGCTGAAGAAGGCCGGCGTGGAGGCCACCCTCGTCGTTCTCCAAGGGAACGGCCACGGCGGCATCGGGTTTGGAACGGCCGAAACCTGGAAATTGGTCGAGGACTTCTTCGCCAAACATCTCGGCAAGGTGCGATCCGGCGATAAGTCGGAGCAAAGCGTTGAGCGTGCCGTGAAGCCGTGAGAGAAGATAAAGCTGCCATTTGGTCGCGCAGTCCTCCGTCAGACGTTCCGAACTGTGGCAAACAACACGTAGAGGAAATCGATGTCATCTCAAAACGGTATTTTGGCAACGGCGTTGTGCAACTTCACTCAGGCGGCCCAGCGGTTGCGTCTCGACGACGCCACCATCGCCCGGCTTGCCGAGCCTCAGGAGAAGATCGAGATTGTAGCCAATTCGATCCTTTCCAATGGTCAGTCTTTTCATTTCCGCGCGTTTGTCGTTCGGCACAACGATATCTTGGGGCCGGCCAAGGGCGGCATTCGCATGTCGCCCGGCGTCGTCTTGGACGAGGTGACCGGTTTGGCCATGGAAATGACTTGGAAAACTTCGCTCATTGGGGTTCCGTTTGGCGGCGGCAAGAGCGGCATTTGCGCCGATCCCGGCAGCCTCAGTGCGATGGACAAGGAAACGGTGATTCGGGCGTTTACGCGCCACGTCCGCCGGCATATCGGGCCGGAAATTTACGTTCCCGCCCCCGACATGGGAACCAATGAGCGCGACATGGGCCATATTCGCGATTGCATTTCCTACAGCGGCGGCACGTCGATCCCCGTCGGCTGCTTTGTCACCGGCAAGCCGGTTGTGTTGGGCGGCATCGTGGGCCGGCGCGAGGCTACGGGCCGGGGCGTGGTTGCGACCATTGCCGCAGCCTGCGAGCGGCTTGGACTGCGGCTCAATGGACTCAGCGCCGCCGTGCAAGGCTTTGGCAACGTCGGTTCCCATGCCGCCTTGGCCGCGGCCGAGCGTGGTATCACGGTTGTCG
>CAZWNM010000160.1:0-5788 GCA_964635765.1 uncultured Planctomycetaceae bacterium
CGAACACATGGCTGACGAAGATGACCGCGCCGATCGAGCGTCTGCTCGGCATCGCATCGTTGGGTCTCTCCACCACCCGAGCCGCCCAAACCATGGGCCGCGAGTACAACTTGAATCGAAGTTAGCGGTTTGGGCCTGATAATTTCGACTCGCCCGATCTGCGGGGCTTCAGCAAACTGCTTGCGTGGAGCAATTCAGCCGACAATTCCATGCAAGGAAGCGTCGTGAATCCGACGCTGCCGAAAAGTTTAGTGCACCCGACCGAGGGGTTTGCTGGCTTGACCGGCCTGCCGCGTTGCCATAGAATGAAATGTTCCGTGTTTTTTTCACCAAGCCCTTGCCCCCCGTCCCTCTCTGGGCGCCGACCGCAGATTGGTCGTGGCGAGAAGGGATATTTGCATTCTAGTGACTTTCATGCCCGACCCCAGCGAACGAATCCCCGGCACACTCGACACCGAATTGAACGACGATAGCAGCGGCGAGGCGGAAAATCCGGTCGATCGGCCGAGAATCGAACGTGCGATGCGGGAAATTTTGCTGGCGGTGGGCGAAAATCCCGACCGCGAAGGCCTTCGGGAAACGCCGGCCAGGGTCGCCCGCATGTATGCCGAGCTTTTCAGCGGACTGCATTCCGACCCACGCCGGCACTTGAAGAAGTTTTTCACGGAAGCGTGCGACGAAGTCGTGTTGGTCCGCGACATCAGTTTCAACAGCATGTGCGAGCATCACATGCTTCCGTTCACGGGCGTGGCCCACGTGGCCTATCTGCCGGGCGAACGCGTCATTGGGCTGAGCAAACTCGCCCGCGTGGTCGAGGAGGTCGCCCGGCGGCCGCAAGTGCAAGAGCGCATGACCGAGCAAATCGCCAACTTGCTGGTCGAGGAATTGCACGCGAAAGGCGTTGCGGTCATTGTCGAAGCGGTGCATACGTGCATGACGGTTCGCGGCGTTCGCAAGCCCGGCTCCCTTTGCGTGACCTCGGCCATGAAGGGCTGTTTCCGCACGAAAGCCTCGACTCGGGCGGAACTGATGACGTTGATTTACGGGGATCGTCGGTAGTCACGGAAGCGGCGCGACATGCCACCACTCGACCCACAACGCGAACGCATTCAAGACGACATTCGCGGTCTCATCGCCGGCGAAGTGCGTTGTGACGACGTTTTTCTCCAACTTTTCGCCAGCGATGCCAGCATCTACGAGATTAAGCCACTTGGCGTCGTGCGGCCGCGTTCGGCGGCTGACGTTGCCGCTTGCGTCCGCTATGCCAACGAAAATAAAATTCCGCTTCACGCACGCGGCGCCGGCACCGGCGTGGCCGGCGAATCGCTCGGCGCCGGCCTGATCCTCGATTTTTCCGCGCACTTGCGGCGAATCATTCGCACCGACACGGACCGCGTTCGCGTTCAGCCGGGCGTGGTTTATGAGCGGTTGAACGAGTCGCTGCGGGCGTCGGGCCGGATTTTCGGACCCGATCCAGCCGCCGGCGCCGTGACGACCGTCGGAAGCATGATCGCCATCGATGCCGCCGGAAGCCGATGGCTCAAATACGGCTCGACGCATCGACACGTGTTCAGCCTCCAAGTCGTGCTGGCCGACGGCGAAACGCTCGAGGTCGGCCGCGAACCGATCGCCGCCGGCCAAAGCGTCTGCACCATTCCGCGAAAACGCGATTTGATCAACCAGCTTGTCGCGCTCTTGATCGACAAGGCCGAGTTGATTCGCCGACATCAGCCGAACAGCCCTCAAAATCATTGCGGCTACAATTTGGTCGATGTGCTGGAACTCGACGGCGAGAAGAACGGGCATTTCGATTTGGCCCGGCTGCTGGTCGGGTCGGAAGGCACGCTGGCGCTGGTGACGGAAGCGACGCTTAGCACCGATCCGCTGCCGCGCCATCGCGGCGTGGCGTTGTTGTTGTTCGACAGCATGGAGAAAGCCGCCCGAGCGGTGCCCGATATTTTGGCCGCCGGTCCGACGGCGTGCGACCTGATGGACCGCCGCCATTTGAGTTTGGCGCGAGAGGCGGAGTCGCGTTTCAATCAATTGATTCCGGCCGAAACGGAGGCCTTGTTGCTAGTCGAGCAAGACGGCGACGATCCGATGGAAGTGCGCGAGCGACTTCATCGGCTTGTCGGCGAATTGTGGCAACAGAAGCGAATGATATTCGGCGCGAGAGAAGCGTTCGAGACCGAAGAGACGGATTTGTTTTGGCGGCTGATCGACAAGATACAGCCGGCGTTGCATCGTGTGAGCGGTCCGAGCCGGCCGCTTCCGATCGTGGAAGACATGGCGGTTTCGCCGGCGGCGTTGCCCGACTTCTTGGTGCGAATGCAAAACGTACTCAAGCGAAATCAAATGACGGCGTCGGTTTATTGCCACGCTGGCCAGGGGCAACTTCACATCCAGCCGTTTCTCAATTTGGCCAATCCCGACGAAGTGCAGGGGATGCGACGCTTGGCCGAAGAACTTTATGAGGAGGTTTTTGCGGTCGAGGGCAGCATTTGCGGCGAACACGCTTGCGGATTGAGCCGGACGGCGTTCGTGCGGCGTCAGGCGGGGCCGCTGTTCGAGGTTTTTCAGGAAGTGAAGCGGATTTTCGATCCGAACAATATTTTGAATCCCGGCAAGATCGTCGGCGACGATCCCGAGCTGCTGACGCGCTACGTTCGTCCGCCGCTGCCCGACGCGATGATTGCGACAACGGTTGCACCGGCAAGTCCGGGCGGCTCCGTCAATGTGGCACAGTCGCCCTCGACTGTGCAAACACCATCGGCACAACCGGGGGCGGCTGCACCACAAGAAAACGAAGACGAGCCGCTGCCGCCGATGCGGAATCTCGTCGAATTGCAGTTGGATTGGGATCCATCGCGTTTGGGCGACGCCGTGGCGGCGTGCAATCGGTGCGGGCAGTGCCGCTCGCAAACGGCGGCGCTTCGCATGTGTCCGCTGTTCCGTTTCATGACGGCCGAAGAGGCGTCGCCTCGCGCGAAGGTCAATTTGATTCGCGGCATTTTGGTCGGCACGCTCGATCTGAACGTTTTGACCGGCGGAGAATTCAAGTCGATCGCCGATCTCTGCATCCATTGCCACGCCTGCCGCTTGGAATGTCCGGCTGGCGTTGATATTCCGCGGCTGATGCGGGAATGCAAGGGCGCGTACGTGGCGGCCAACGGGCTTTCAACAGCCGAATGGCTCATGACGCATCTCGACCTGGTCGGCACGTATGGCGGACTCATCGCGCCGGCCGTCAATTGGGCGTTGAGACATCGGCAAATGCGGTGGTTTTTGGAAAAAATGCTCGGAATCGCCCAGGGCCGGAAACTGCCGCGAGTCGCGTCACGGAGTTTTTTGCGGCGAGCCGTCCGTCGCCGCCTCACGCGCCCCTCGCGCCATAGCGGCCAAAAAGCGATCTATTTCCTCGATGTTTACGCCAATTATTTCGATCCGCAATTAGCCGATGCCGCTGTCGCCGTCCTCGAACACAACGGCGTCACCGTTTACGTACACCCGGAGCAAAAGCAGTCGGGCATGCCCTCGATCGCTTGCGGCTCGCTCGAACACGCCCGAAAAATCGCCGCCCACAACGTCTCGATCCTCGCCGAATCGATTCGGCAAGGCTATCACGTCATCGCGACCGAGCCAGCCGCCGCGTTGTGCTTGACTCAGGAATATCCGCAGTTGATCGACGACGACGACGCCAGGCTCGTGGCCGAAAACAGCAGCGAGGCGTGCGATTTCCTCTGGAAAATGCACATCTGCGGCCAATTGCAGCTCGATTTCAAACCGCTCAATCTCGCGATCGGCTATCATACCCCGTGTCATCTGCGTGCGCTCCAGGCCGGCTCGCCCGGCGAAAATCTTTTGGGGCTGATACCCGGCCTCCGATTGCATCATCTCGAAGCGGGCTGCTGCGGCATGGGCGGCACTTTCGGGCTTCTGCACAAAAACTACAGAAACAGCCTCCGTGCGGGCCTGAAACTCATCTCGCGCCTGCGTCAGCCCGACCTCCAGGCCGGCGCGACCGAATGCAGCGCCTGCAAAATCCAGATGGAGCAAGGCACCACCAAGCCGACGGTCCACCCCCTGAAGCTGCTTGCTCTTTCTTACGGCCTTAAGCCGGACATCGTAAAACTTTTTCAATCACCCGGTCAGGAGTTGTTTGTCACATGAGTGCAATGTGGTATCGTGAAGGTCTGAAGTTTTCTTGCACCGGCTGCGGCGGATGTTGCACCGGCGATCCCGGTTTCGTTTGGGTCAACAAAAACGAAATCGAAACGTTGGCCGCCGCCTTAAAACTCGATGTCGATCCGTTCAAACAGCGTTACGTCCGCATGGTCGGAATCCGTCGAAGCCTCATCGAACATTCCAACGGCGATTGCATATTTTTCGACAACAAAAGTCGGAAGTGCCGCGTGTACGACGCACGCCCGCGTCAATGCCGCACGTGGCCGTTTTGGCCGTCGAACTTGGCGTCGCTGGAAGCGTGGAACGAAATCGCCGAGCGTTGCCCCGGCTGCAATCGCGGCAAGACGACGCTGATCGAAACGATTCAATCGCAATTGAAAATCGTAAGCGTGTGACGCAAGGCAAAAAATATGGCGCAAAATAAGCGGTCTGCGACGATGCTAAAGAAAAACGGAACAAAAAAACAACCACCGGATTCGCTTCTTACAACTCGGGAAGTCGAGAGCCTGGTTCGCATCGTGCGAGGGCAGCGGGTCATGCTCGATTTCGACCTCGCCCGACTGTACGGAGTGACGACGACTCGGCTAAACGAACAGGTTGTCAGAAACCGCGATCGGTTCCCGGATGATTTTGCATATCAGCTTACACAGCAAGAGGTTACAAACTTGATGTCGCAAAATGCGATATCAAGTTCCGGGCACGGCGGACGACGAAAATTGCCCTGGGCGTTTACGGAACACGGCGTCGCCATGCTGTCGAGTGTGCTACGGTCGCCAACGGCCGTTCGGGTGAATATCGAGATCATGCGTATCTTCGTTCGGCTTCGCCGCCTGATGGCCACGCCTGGCGAACTGGTCGAACAATTGACTCGCTTGGCCGAGGCCGTTCAACTGCACGACGGACAAATCAAGGCCATTGTTCAGGCGTTGAATCAATTGATGGAGCAGCCCGCAACACCATCGCGTCGGATCGAGTTTCATGTGCGAAACGAAGAAAAGTCGTAACATCCCCCCATGTCGTCCGAAAAAGCCAACGCCATCGTCATCCGAACGGTTGAGTTCAGCGAAACCAGCCTCGTGGTGACGCTTTTCACCCGAGAATTCGGCAAGTTGGGGGCTTTGGCGAAGGGCGCGAGGCGATTAAAAAGTCCTTTTGAGTCTGCTCTTGACCTACTAGCCCTTTGTCGAATAGTCTTCCTCCATAAATCGTCGGAAAGCCTCGACTTGCTGACAGAAGCGAAACTCTTGCGAAGGTTCCGGCTGGCCGGCAAAAGCCTCGCAAGTTTGTATGCCGCTTACTACGTCGCCGAGTTGTTGAATGCGCTGACCGACGAGGACGATCCGCATCCGGAGCTGTTCGATTTGGCCGATGAAACCTTGGCCGGTTTGGCCGCGGGAGAGTCGGTCGCCAAATCGACCGTGCGTTTCGAGCTTGGCGCCTTGCGGCTATTGGGCCACGCGCCGGCCTTGGACGCCTGCGCCGAATGTGGATCGCCGGTCGCAATGGTCGGTCGAGTCGCCTTCGGGCTGCTCGACGGCGGCGTGTTGTGCGCAAAGTGTCGCGTTGGAAAAACGCAAGTGATTTCAGCAAGTGCTGGCGTGTT
>CAZWNM010000161.1:0-5788 GCA_964635765.1 uncultured Planctomycetaceae bacterium
CGCCGACGGGGCTGGGGGGAGAGGGCAAAAGCTCCCACACTTATTCCCGCTCCGCGCCTGCCCTGGGCCTCTGCCGCTCACTTCAATTACACCGGCTTTAACAACCCACGAGTCCGTTGACACTCCCTCCCCTCCCCGGCACAGTGGGGGCGTGAACGACACCACGGAAAGCACGGGATTCTCGGGTCCCGGACCAGCGGGGTTGGAAGCGGCGAAGCGCAGCCTGATTTATCCGCTTCCCTCCATCCTCGATCGCCTCGATTTGGGGCGGCTCTTCCCCGCCGCGCAGCCTCTGGAAGTGGAATTGGGCAGCGGTGACGGGTCGTTCCTGGCCGAATACGCGCGGCGGCAACCGGGACGCAATTTCATCGGAGTGGAACGATTGTTGGGCCGGATGCGGAAACTGGATCGGAAAGGGCGGCGCGCGGGGTTGGCGAATCTGCGGTGCGTGCGCATCGAATCGTCCTATTTCCTGGAATACCTCCTGCCGCGGCACTCGGCGGCGGCGATACACGTCTATTTTCCCGATCCTTGGTGGAAATTGCGGCACCGAAAACGCCGCGTCATGCGGGAATCATTTCTGCACGATGTCCAGCGGACGTTGCGGCCGGGCGGCTCCTTGCATTTTTGGACCGATGTGCAAGAATATTTCGAGACCTCGCTGGCCCTGTTGGCCGCCGTCACCACGCTCGAAGGTCCGTTGGCGGTGCCGGAAACGCCCGCCGAACACGATATGGCCTATCGCACCCATTTCGAACGCCGCATGAGGCTCGCCAACGAGCCGGTTTATCGGTCGGAGTTTAGAAAGAGGGGCTAGGGACTAGGGGCTAGGGGCTAGAAAAATTTTCTGGCCCCCATGCCCTCTAATCTCTAACCCCTAGCCCCTAGCCCCTAGTCCCTATGCTTTCCACGCTCGCACAATCCTGGCCGACGGAACAATGGGCCGACGTTTCGGTGATCGTCGCGGTTTCGGGCGGACCGGACAGCGTGGCGCTGCTTCGGGCGATGGCCGCGCTCAAAACCGGCGGGAAAGGACGACTCTACGCGGCACATCTGAATCATCAGTTGCGGCCCGAAGCCGACGCGGATGAGCGATTCGTCGTCGCACTGTGCGGCCGGCTGCATATCGCGTGCGAAGTGGAACGGACGGCCGTCGAGCCGTTGGCGGCAGCGTCGGGCGACGGCATCGAGGCAGCCGCGCGGGCGGCTCGCTATCGCTTTTTCGAACAAGCGGCCGGTCGGCTCGGCGCGAGGTTCGTCGCCGTCGCTCATACGGCCGACGACCAGGCCGAAACAATTTTGCATCGGATTCTTCGCGGCACGGGCGTGCGCGGCCTCTCGGGCATGGCCCGCGCGCGGCCGATGGGACATGCGACGTTGCTCCGACCGCTTTTGGGCGTGCGCCGCGCGGAATTGCTCGAATATCTCGATGCGATCGGCCAGCCGTATCGCGTTGACCGAAGCAACGCCGACCGGCGTTATACGCGCAACCGCCTCCGGCACGAATTGCTGCCGCGATTGCAGCGGCAATACAATCCGGAAGTGGTCGACGCCCTATTGCGGCTCGGCGGGTTGGCCGACGAAGCGCAGGCGGTCGTCGATGCGTTGGTCGAGGAACAATTTGAGCGTTGCGTGACTATCGCCAGTCCCGACGAAGCGCGGATCGACGTGAATAGATTGGCCGTCCGGCCGCCGTATCTCGTCCGCGAGTTGCTTTCGGCGGTATGGCGGCGGCAACGGTGGCCGATGCAGTCGATGGGGATGCGGCAATGGGATGAACTCTGCGCGATGGCGCTGGCCGGCGCGGATTGCAAGCAAGCAGCGGCACGCGGCACAACGGCGCCGACGAAACACATTTTTCCCGGCGGCGTCACGGTGGAGATCATCGGCCGGGAGATGCGCATTGGCATGGTACGCGCGAAAAGAACCGTCTAGTCGGCAAGCAAACGCGGACGACTGCTGAGATTCAGACAAGCGACGTAATTTTACGACATCGCTATTCAGACGCTCCATAAAGGCCGGTATAAACCGCCGACGTGGAAGTCTTACGCTTTTTGGCTCGCTCGTTCCCGCAGTTCTTCTAGTTCCGTGCCCAAGCGGTGACGCAAGGGGCTTTCCGGCCGCAACTCATCGAGCAGTTGTTCGGCCTTTGCAAGCGTTTCATCGGTGCAAGTGGTTCCGCGGAAAAGGGTTCGCCAAGCGCGGGATATCTCCTGTTCGGTAAGCAAAGTAAAACACCTCGGTTAACAAAAATCACTGCGACGCGGCAGCGCCGTTGCCGCCGTGCGTCAAGTGACGGGGATCAATTTTTTTCAACTCTTCCGCCATGATGGCGATCGTGCGGCGGATCTGTTCTTCGCTGTGGCACGCTGTGATGAAGAATCGCAACCGCGACGCGCTTTCTTCGACCGCCGGATGGAGGATCGGCTGCACGTTCACTCCACGAGCGAACATGGCCTGGGATAATTGCAGACAGTGGATGGAATTGCCCAAGATGATGGGCACGACCGGCGAATCCTTGCTCACGCCGGTGTTCATTCCATTGGCTTTGGCCAATTCGAGGAACAGCCGGGAGTTTTCGCGCAACCGCGCGACTCGATCCGGCTCGGCTTCGAGCAACTGGAGCGAGGCCAACGCCGCGCCGGCCGCCGGCGGCGACATCGCGGCCGCGAAAACGAAGCCGGGCAACGTGTAACGCAGATAATCGACCAATGGCTTGCAGCCGGCGATGTAGCCGCCGCAACTGCCCAAACTTTTGCTAAGCGTGCCCATCCAAATATCGACGTCGCCGCGTGGAACGCCGAAATACTCGGCCGAGCCGCGGCCGGTCGCGCCCAGCACGCCGATCGAATGGGCTTCGTCGATCATCAAAAGGGCCTTGTGCCGCTTTTTCACCTCGACGAACTTCGTTAGATTGGCAATGTCGCCGTCCATGCTGTAAACGCCTTCGACGACCACCAGCACGCGACGATATTCATGGCGGAACTGCTCCAAAAGACGATCGGCCGCCGCCCAATCGTTGTGCGGGAACGGCCGCCGCCGCGCGCCGGAAAGCTTGCAACCCTGGACGATGCTGTTATGGGCCAAGGCGTCGTGCAGGATCAAATCGCCGGGGCCCATCAAGTGGCCGATTACCGATTCGTTCGTCGCATGGCCCCCGACCAACACGACGGCGTCCTCCGTGCCAAGAAATCGCGTGAGCGTCTGTTCCAATTCGACGTGGATGAGTTTATGGCCTGACACCAAACGGCTCGCCGACGAACTGGTGCCATAGCGGTCGGTCGCGGCCTTGCCGGCGGCGATGACCTTCGGATCGCCCGACATGCCGAGATAATTGTAGCTCGAATAGTTGATGAGCGTTCGGCCGTCGACGATCGTGCAATCGCGCGTGGGTCCGTCGTGAATCGTGAAAAACGGATTCATCACCTTGATCGCGGCAAGCGAATCGAGGCTCGCTCGCAATTTCACGTATTCGGGAAACTGCTCGAAGCGATACGCGGAGAGGGGGATTTCCGTTTTCGCGGGCCGTTCGCTCTCCGGACGCGGTTCCGTGCCCAAATACTTTCCGACGGCCGCGACCACTTGCCGCGTGGTTTCCAACTCCGGAAAGATTTCTTCGGGAAATCGGCCGCCGAATTTTTCCTCGAGCGTGTTTAGAATTTCCATCCGTTCGAGCGAATCCATGCCCGTTTCGACGATCGGCGAATCGAGCGTCATGCCGGCGGCGCGCTCCTTGGCCACTTTGCGAATTTCCTCGACGACCAATTGCGTCAGCCGGTCGCCGGTTTCCATTGGCGTGCGAACGACGGGCATTTCGGCCGGCATTTTTTCTTCGCTCGCTCGCAACGGCCCGGCAGAGCCAGCGGCACACGACGAATCGCTTTTTGTTTCGGAAACGCGAGTGGGCAGAGCTGCCGCCGCTTCCTGTTCCGGCCGTTGCTCCCCTCGTCCCTCGTCCCTCGCCGCTGGTCCCTCTTCTCCGGCGCGCCACTGGCCGACGACGGCGAGCGTGCCGGCCAAATAGCCCTCCCGACACGCATGACGTTGAATCTTGCCGCTGGAAGTTTTCGGCACGCTGCCGGCCTTGAGCAACACGATGGCGTCGGGCGTCAAATCGTGTTCCCTGGCGATGGCGCGGCGAATGGCGTCGAAAAGTTCCTCGAAATGCGATCGTTTGTGCCGCTCGACCTCCTGGACGACGACCAGTTGCTCGCGGCCGTCCTTTTCGATGACGAACGCCGCGCCGCAATCGGCCCGCAACCGGACATTGCTCCGTTGCATTGTCCATTCGATGTCTTGCGGATAGTAATTCACGCCGCGAACGATAATCAAATCTTTGAGCCGGCCGGTGATGAAAAGCTCGCCGTCGAGCATGAACCCGAGGTCGCCGGTGCGCATGAACGGGCCTTCGCCGGTGTCGCTGAGCCGGGCGCGGAACGTGCGCTCCGTGCTTTCGACTTGCTGCCAATAGCCCTTGGCCATGCTCGGGCCATACACCCAAACTTCGCCGATGCGATTCGGCGGACACACCGTGCATGCCTCGGGATCGACGATGGCGATTTTTTGATCGGGCAGATTTTCGCCGCAACCGACCAGCGTGTGCGAATCTTCGCCGCCCGGCGCGATTTCGTTCACCTCGCCGCGGTGCAACGCCTTGGCGCTGAACGTTCGCACGACGGGCGGAACCGTCACGAAACCGCCGGAAACAATCAGCGTGGCCTCGGCCAAACCGAAACAGGGATAAAAAGCCTCGCGGCGGAATCCGCACGGCTCGAACGCCTTGGCGAACGCATCGAGCGTATCGCGACGCACCGGCTCGGCGCCGTTGAACGCGACGCGCCAACAGCTAAGATCGAGCGTTTTCCGCTGCTCCGGCGTGATTCTCCGAACACACAAATCGTAGGCGAAATTCGGACCGCCGCTCGTGGTGCCCCGATGCCGGCTGATGGCCGAAAGCCAGCGGAATGGTTTTTGCAAGAAACTCATCGGCGACATGAGCACATTCGGCCGGCCGATGTAAAGCGGCTGTAAAATTCCGCCGATCAGGCCCATGTCGTGATAACTCGGCAGCCAAAACACGCCCTTGCCCGATCGTGTATTCTCGAAGGCGTAGGAAATCAACGCCGAATTGTGGACGAGGTTGGCGTGATCGAGCACCACGCCCTTCGGCGTGCCGGTCGAGCCGGAGGTGTATTGCAGGAACGCCAATGTATCGCCATGCACGTCGGGCATGGTCCATTCCTGTTCCATTTCGATCGGCACCTGACAGGTCGGCAGCCACAGGAGCTGCTTGAGATGCGGCGTTTCGTCGATAAGCGGCATGACCCGATTGAGAACCAGATCGGTCGTCAATGCGACTCGGGCGTCGGCGTCGTCGGCAATGGCTTGAATCCGATTGAGCGAACGATTCCGTCTCGGCGGATACACCGGCACGGCAATGACGCCGGCATAGAGGCAGCCGAAAAACGCCGCGATGAAATCCAAGCCGGCCGGATACAGCAGCAACGCCCGCTCGCCCGCCAGATCGTGCGATTCGAGCCAAGCGCCGATGGCCCTGGCTTGGCGATCCAGCTGGCGGTAGGTCAGATTGATCTGATCGTTTTCGCCGTCGACAAGGTAGGTGAAGGCGGTGTCTTCCGGCTGACATCGCGCGCGGTGCAAGAGGAGTTCCACCAAGTTCGATGGTCCAAAGAACGTTCCTGGTAGATGATCCAGATGCACAGTGATTCAAGCTCCCACGGCCGAAGGCCCGCTATGGAGAAATGGGGATCGACGCCTCGCCGGAGCC
>CAZWNM010000162.1:0-5770 GCA_964635765.1 uncultured Planctomycetaceae bacterium
CTCGGGGGTGACGCGTTGCACACCGCTGGTGCGACCGCCATGCACGGCCTTGAACGCGATGGCCGACACTTCCGACTCGCTTTTCAAGCAGCCGGTTTTCGGATCGGTCAATTGCGCAAGGCATTTGCGAACCGCGACGGCATGGTCGGGCACCGATTCGAGGCTTTCGCCCCGGCGACCGCCGATGTCGAATGTCGAGCGGCTTTCCGGCGAGCCGATCCGTTCAATGCCGCCGCGCGCAAGCTGCACGTTGGCGGCCATATCGAACAGCCGGTACTTGAAACTCGTCGAGCCGAGATTGGCAACAAGGATTTTCATGGTACTTCCGTGTGATGAAAGTGGTCAGTGATCAGTAGTCAGTATCGAGCAGTTTCATGCGAAACCGCAAGCGGCTTTCCACTAATCCCTAATCCCTCCTAGCTCAAGTAAGCCGCGACCACGCCGTCGGCGGGACGGGGAATAATGTGGCTGGCGACCAACTCGCCGACTTGCGAAGCGGCCGCCGCGCCGGCTTCAACCGCCGCGCGCACGCTGCCGACGTCGCCGCGAACGATCGTGGTGACCAATCCGCCGCCGATCTGCACGCGCTTGATAATTTTCACATTCGCAGCCTTGGCCATCGCGTCGGTGGCTTGAACCAGCGAGACGAGACCCTTCGTTTCGATCAATCCAATGGCGTCTTGCATAGCAGTTTTACCTTTGTTACTTAGTGGTTTTTGTTTTGGGTGATAGATCAGTCGGCGGCCGATTTCTTCGACGACGGCAACACCACGTCGATGTCTTCGTGCGGACGCGGAATGACTTGGACGCTGATGATTTCGCCGATGCGGCCGCCCGCGGCGGCGCCGGCGTCGGTGGCGGCCTTCACGGCGGCCACGTCACCCGTGACGAACACGCTGACCAATCCGCTGCCGACCTTGTCCCAACCCAAAAATTGGACGTTGGCCGCTTTCAACATCGCGTCGGTGGCTTCGACAAGGACCACAAAGCCCTTGACTTCGATCATTCCCAACGCTTCCATCGATTTTGCCATGATAGAAATACTCCAGAAAGGGGAAACTAAACAGAATTACGTTTTTAACACGGTTACGATTTACACAATCACGATTTCAATAATTCCACGCTCGCCGCATGGTCGATGTCGCAGGCGTTGCCCTCGTCGGTGTCGAGGTGAACTTCCAGCTTGATTTTCTTGCCCACCCTCACCAGCAAATTGCTGAAGTCGGTGCTGCAACTTGCGGCGCTCACGCGGAGCGTCATGTGGTCTTTGTCTTTCACGCCGTAAAACTCGGCGTCAGACGGCCCCATGTGAACGTGCCGCTCGGCGCGAATGACGCCCTTCTTCAATTCGACGACGCCCTTCGGCCCGACCAACACGCAACCCGGCGTGCCGTCGATGACGCCGCTGGCCCGCACGGGCAAGTCGATGCCCAGCGAAATGCCATCGGTGAAGGCCAATTCCACTTGGCTCTCCGGCCGCGTGGGACCGAGGATCCGCACGGTCGGCAACATCCGCCGCCGCGGACCGACGACCATCACGGTTTCTTCGGCCGCGAAAAATCCGTCCTGATACAAATCTTTCGCAACGGTCAGCTTGTGGCCCGCGCCGAACAGCGTTTCCACGTCTTGATCGGTCAGATGCACGTGGCGCGCCGAAACGCTAACCACGAGATTCGGCTTGCCCGGCGGCCCGCCGATCTGCTTCAACACGATTTCTCGAACGATCTGTTCGATTAAATTGCGATCAATGGCTGGGGCTGTCATATTTCGGTCTGCTTATGTTTTCTCGTTAATTCGGAAAAGAGAGAGATAATAGGCAACAGGCGGATAGGCCAAAATCCTCATCCCTATTCTCTATCCCCTAATCCCTCGCTTGCCGCTGCCACGATTAAATCGACGCCCGCCGATTGCACCCGGTCGCGCCACTCGGGCGTAATGCCGTCGTCAACGACCAGATGCTGTACCGATTCCAACGGGCACAAATGCGTAAGGCTCTGCCGGCCGAACTTCGTGCTGTCGGCCACGACAACCACCTCGGCGGCCGCACGCATCATCGCGCGTTCGGTCTCGACCAACATCAAATCGTTATTGTAAAAACCTTCGTTGCAAATGCCCGCCACGCTGAAAATCGTTTTTTGCACGCGGACCATCGACAACATGCCGTCGGCGTACGGGCCGCGCGTCACGCCGGAGCGTGCGCAGACATTTCCGCCTATCAATACTAGGTCGCTGTTGCCGTCGGCGGCGAACAAATTTGCCACCGGCAGCGACGTGGTGACAATGTGTAGCCGCCGGCCGACCAGGAAGCGAGCCAGCTCGTAGGTGGTGCTTCCACCATCCAAAAGTATGGTATCGCCGTCCTCAATCAGTCGGGCGGCGGCGCTGGCAATCGCCCGCTTCTTGTCCAACTCGATGGATTGTTGAACCTCAAAATGTGGCAATTTGGGCGATTCACCGGTATAAAGCACCCCGCCGTGGATACGCCGGGCGGCACCTAGCTCTTCCAGGTGGTCTAAGTCGCGCCGCACGGTCGATTCCGATACGGCAAGCCGTTCGGCGAGTTCCGGCAAGGCGGAAAACCGACTAGTTCGTACCAACTCCAGCAAACGATTTCGGCGTTGTTCGACGAGCATGGTTTTATTTATTGGCTCCCAGCGTGGAAAACCGATCCTTCTAGCAAGAGTATCTCATGCCGCGTGAAAGAAATCAAGCAGATTCTTTCAATTTTTGCAATTTTGTGGAAAAAAGTTCCAACAACTGTCATTTTCGTCACCTGTTATTTTGATCGCAGCAATGAATCTATCTCCGATAGGAGATTCTTCGCTACGCCCAGAATCACCGCTCCGCTGGATTTCGCGATCCATAAGATATTGTTGTATAATAGGTTACGTCAATTAAAATCGAATCGCATCGCATGTCCCCGATCCCCGCCTCCAGCCTCCACCCCATGCCTCCCTCTGACAAAACGCTCCTCGCCGGCCTTTTCGCCGCCGCCGTGATTCTGACAGCCATCGTCGTTTCGCGGCCGGTCGAAACCTTGGTCGGCGTAGTGCCGGACGATGCGTTTTATTATCTAGCCATCGGGCGACATGCGGCCGCGTCGGGCCACCCTTCGTTCGACGGCGAAAATCCATCGAGCGGCTTTCATCCAGCGTGGATGCTGGCGGTCACCGCCGCTGCCTATTGCTTTCCCGGCCGGGTCGAATTGCTTCGCGCCGCGCTGGCGATGAGTTTCGCTTTTCATATCGCCTCGGGCTTTTTGCTCTATCGAATTTTCAAACGATTTCTCTTAGGCCGGGTCGCCGCGTTGGCCGCCGGCGTTTGGCTGTTTTCCTATTTGCCGTTGCTCGCGGCCGTCTTCGCACTGGAAACGAGCCTTTATTGTTTCGCGTTTTTGTGGAGTTATTTGGTTTATCTGGCCCACATCGAACCGTATTTGCACGGACCGCAACATGATAAAACGACGCAAATTCCAACGAGGAGCTTGATTTCGTTCGGCGTCGTTTTGGGATTTTGCATTTTGGCTCGCACCGAGGGCGTCGTGTTGTTGGCATGTGCAGCCGGCTGGCTCGGCGCAAGTTCGCTCGCCGAACGGCGTGCTTGGCGAAACTATATTGAGGGTGTTCGTCGTGGTTTTTTCGTTTGCATTGCGGCCCTGGCAATCATCAGTCCTTGGTTGATTTACAGCCTGCATGAATTCGGCACGATTCGCCAAGCCAGCGGCGCGATGAAAATGCTCTGGATGCAAGACCAGTCGTCGCGGCTCGGCCTCGGTGAACTTCTGAAAAATTACGCCGTTCGCTATGCCGAGTGGCTCGCGTTTTCAACGCCCTGGACTTGGAATGGCGGTTTCAACGCGGCCGCCGCAGCGCTGACGCCCTTATGGCTCGCCGTTTTTTTCGGCGTCATCATTTTTATCAAGCGTTGCTCCACGGAACAACGGCGATCCATTGCCGACGTGTTGCCGGCGGTCGTTTATCCACTTCTGCATATTATCGTGGCCGGCGCGATTTATTGCACGCTGTTCGCCGACGTGCAATGTTGGTATCTGGCCCTCCCGTATTTGGAATCTTTCGCAGCGATCGTAATTTTCGGCGGCGCGATTTACACGACGGCCAGCTGTGAAAAGCAAGACAGTCGCGTGGCCGTCAGGGTTTTGGCGGTCGCCGCCGTTCTTACGCTCTTGGGATTGGTTCGATTCAGCCAAACCTTGCAAGCCGGCTATTGGCCGTGGCAACGCGACGTATACGCCCAGATCGAGCCGGTCGAAAAAATCCTGCCGCCCCACGCGAAGATCGGCTGTTTCAACGCCGGCATACCCGGCTATTTCGGCCATCGAACCGTCGTCAATCTTGACGGGCTGGTGAACGACGCCGTCGTGCCGTATTGGCGCGAAAAACGTTTCGACGACTATCTGCGCGCCGCCGGCATCGATGCGATTGTGGACGAGCAACTATCGCTGTCGCGTGCGAAGCGGTTTTCGCGCGATTTTCCGCCGCTGCGGGAAAAGGCTCGATTCCATCTCACGAATTTCACGAGCGACACGCGATTTGTGTGGCTGTTGCGCGATGCGCCGTAGCATGATTCACTCGATTATTCGGCGTTGGCTTTCGATAAAACGTCATGCCAATAGTCGCGCGCGTCGCGATACGATTGAAGTATCGCTTTTTGCCGCTCGGGGTTGGTTTGTTTGATTTGCCTCGCCCGCTCGACGACCCAATCGAGGAAAAATTGAGCCGCGCTGCGGCTGATGCGGCGCTCGTAGCCGATCTCGACGTAAAACGGAGCCGTCATGGCGAATTGGTACGTTTTCCGCGAGTCCACCACCGCGCGAAGCGCAAACCAGCCGCTGCGGTCAAATTCAATCGTCGGCAATTTCCCTTCCTTCACGTATTGATCGAACGGCACTTCCTTCACCACGCGGCCGTCCTTGATGATCTCCAAATAGTTGACCGGCCATCGCGTCGAAAACGTCAGCGTGGGCTGAATCTCCAGCTTGGCGCCGGCGTCGGCGTGAAAGATATGGCCGGGCAGTTCGCCGTCGGCCGCCGGCTTCATCAGCGGCCCATTCGTGACGAACACTTGGCCGGCCCGAAACGATTTCCACCACTTTTCATAGGTGAGATCGCCGTCCACGTGAACGTACATGCGGCAGTATCCGACCGGATTGGGCGCGTCGCCCGACCCGCTGCCGGCCGATGGCGGAATCCGCAATCCGCAATTCAGCAAGCGGAAATAAATGTCCTGCGACCACTCGCCGTTGCCCTGGTACGACGGATACCGCTTCCGATCGCGCGGACGGCCGTCGGCCTCGTCGAGGTTGCCGCCGTCGCGGACGAGCCGGCTGTGGGCGATCTCGATCGAATCGACCTGCCCGGCGGCGACCAGCATCGGCAAGTCCCACCAATACGGCTTCGTCACGTCGATCCACAACTCGCCCTTTTCCTTCTTCTTGGCATTGAGCAGCAAATCGACGATTGGCGGAAAATCGGCGTCGGCGCCGGGCAATTTCAACGGCGCGGCCAGATTGAGCAGCAGCAGTTCGTTGCCGCGACGCGACAGCACGCCCGCCGTCGGACTATAAAAATAGCTGTTGTCGAACTGAACGACCGCTTCTTTCGCCGGATGATTCGTAAGCAGATTTTTGTCGTTCCGCCACGTCACGACTTGCGCCACGTGCAGATCGTCGGCCTTCATCAGCAACTCGATGTCCCCGGCCGGGCGGCGAACGTCCAGATCGCCCGACCACCAGCCGTCGGCCGCCATGTCG
>CAZWNM010000163.1:0-5767 GCA_964635765.1 uncultured Planctomycetaceae bacterium
GGCGAATCGTCAAAAGCCATCACGTGGCCGGCTGGGACGGCTTTCCGCTGGCCGATTGGTGCCGCCAAACGCTCGGCCTGCCAGCCAGCCTGGGCAATGATTCCGACATGGCCGGGCTGGGCGAAGCCCGGTTCGGCGCCGGACGCGGCCGCCGAGTTGTGTTCTATACGAACGTCGGCAGCGGTATCGGTGGATCGCTGGTGATCGGCGGCCGGGTCTACATCGGCGGCAGCGGCATCGCCGCGGAACTGGGGCATCTCCGGCCCGGACTCGACGCCGACACGCCGCAAAAAGTCGTCCAACTGTCGGCCAGCGGTTGGGCCATCGCCGCCGCCGTCCGTGCTGACGCCGACCTTGCCGCCCAATTGGCTCGGCAATATAATTGCCCCGTCGAACGGTTGACCGCCAAGCATGTTGCCTGCGCGGCCGGCGCCGGCAACCCGTCGGCTCTGGCGATTTTCCGCCGCGCCACGCAAACCTACGGCTGGGCCGTCGCGCAGATGATTACGCTTCTCTCGCCCGAGGTCGTGGTGGTCGGCGGCGGCGTGTCTTTGGCCGGCGAGGCGTTGTTTTTCGCCCCGATTCGGCGCGAGATCGAACGATACGTCTTTCCGCCGCATCGGGGGACGTACCAAATTGCCCCGGCCGAATTGGGCGAGGAAGTCGTCGTTCACGGCGCATTGGCTTTGGCCCAAGCCCAAGCCGAACACGGAAACACCGCCGGACTATTTATTCCTTAACCACAACGGATCGCAACGATGAAAGATTACCTTTCAGAAATTGGCGAGTATTTTAACAAATTACAGGATGTTTTGACCAAGGTCGATCAGCGCGAGATCGCCGCCGTCGCCCGCGTGCTTCACGACGCTTACCAACAGCAAAAAACGATCTTGGTGATGGGCAACGGCGGCAGCGGCGCCACCGCCTCGCACATGGTTTGCGACTTGAACAAGGGCGCCTGCTTCCACGCCGAAAAGAAGTTTCGTCTGATTTCGCTGAGCGACTGCACGCCGATGATTCTGGCGTTGGGCAATGACGTGGGTTTCGAATCGGTTTTCGTCGAGCAGCTCAAGGCCTACGCCCGGCCCGGCGACGTGGTGTTGGGCATTTCCGGCAGCGGCAATTCGCCCAACGTGCTTCGCGCCGTCGAGTACGCCAAGCAACTCGGCTGCGTCACCATCGGCGCCACCGGCTTCAGCGGCGGCAAGCTCAAGGCGCTGGTCGATCACTCATTCCACGTCGACGTCAACGACATGCAGATCGTCGAGGACGTCCACATGGTTCTCGTCCACGTGTTGATGCAGATTTTGGACGCCGGAAAGCAATAGTTCCGCATTCCACAAAAACTACAGACCGCCGACGGGCCGCAGACTCGCCTCGGCCAGCAAAAACTTCTTGCGGCCGTACGGTTCCGAGAAATCGACCGTCGCCGTGCGCGCCGCGCCGCTGCCGCTCAACGCGATAATCCGGCCGAGACCATACGCCGCGTGAAGCACCACGATGCCTTGCCGAAAAACGTCGGGCGACGCCGGCGTTGAGGATTCGCCGTCGGCCATCGCCGCCGCCGTCGTGATGCCAAGCAACGTCGGCACGTGCAACGTCGGCGTTTCCTCGAATGGTTCCATGTCTGAAACATGATCGGATTGAAAATCGGCGTCGAAGTGATCGCCGCCGTTCTCGTCGATGAAATTGCTGCTATCGACATCTTGCCACGCCTCGCGCGGCGGAACATTTAGGCCGCCGAACTCCATGTCCATTTCGCCGCGAGGCAATTCCATCAAAAAAGAACTCGGAATCGTCAGTTTTCGCTGCCCGCGGAAATCGCGATACCGAGCCGTGCTCAACTGAAGCTCCTGCCGCGCGCGCGTGATGCCGACGAACATCAGCCGCCGCTCTTCCTCGAGCTGGTCGGGATGCTCCTTGCTGCGTTCGTGCGGCAAAATGCCCTCCTCGACCGCCGTCAAGAAAACCACCGGAAATTCAAGCCCTTTCGAGGCGTGAAGCGTCATCAGCGTCACGCGATCGACGTCGGTTTCCCAGGCGTCGGTGTCGTTGACCAGGCTGGTCTCTTCCAAAAAAGCCTCCAATTGGCCGGCCTCGCCGCGCCGCTCGTCGAAATCCCGGGCGACCGTCAACAACTCCTCGATGTTGGCCAACCGCTGCTGGTCGTCTTCATCTTCCGACTCTCGCCATTGCTGTTGATAGCGGGTTTCACTCAGCACGAGCCCCAAAACTTCCTCGATCGGCCCGACGACCGCCGCCGCAAGCCGATCGAACAATGCGACGAACTTCAACAGCATCGCCGCCGGCCGCGTGCCGAGCGATTCGATGCGTTTGGCGCACCGAGCCGCTTCCAACAACGGCAGGCCGTTGCGTGTGGCATAATCCGCGAGCCGGTCGATTGTCGTTCTGCCGATCCCGCGCGGCGGCGTGTTGATGACCCGCAGCAACGCGACTTCATCTTGCGGATTGCCGAGCAGATGCAAGTACGCCAGCACGTCCTTGATTTCCTTGCGCTGGAAAAACTCCAGCCCATTGACCATTTGATACGGAATGCCGCGTTCGCGCATGGCGAACTCGAACGCCCGGCTCAGTGCGTTCATGCGGTAAAAAATAGCGAAATCGCTCGGGCGGCGGCCCGATTGGATGTCGGCGGCGATTCGGGCGGCAATGCCGTCGGCCTCGTCCTTTTGCGTGGCGTACGCGACCAAGCGCACCGGCTCGCCAGCGCCGTTGTCGGTAAAAAGCCCTTTTTCCTTGCGGCGAAAGTTGTGCGAAATCAATTCGGCGGCCACCTGCAAAATCCGCTTCGTGCTGCGATAGTTTTGTTCCAGCCGCACGATGTGAACGTCGGGAAAATCCCGCTCGAACTCCAAAATGTTGTTCAAATTCGCCCCTCGCCAGCCGTAAATCGACTGATCGGGATCGCCCGTCACCGCCAAGTTCGGATAATCGATCGACAACGCCCGGGCGATGGCGTATTGAGCCAGATTCGTATCTTGATACTCGTCGACAAGGATGTATTGATAGTGTTCGTCGAGGCTTTTGCGAACTTCGTCATTGTCGCGCAACAGCGTGGCGACATGGAACAGCAAGTCGTCGAAATCGACGGCGTTCGACTGGAGCAACTGGCTTTGATAGGCCGGATAGGCCGCTTCGACGACGCTGCCCAAGGCGTGGCCGGGCTTCGGCTTATATTGATCCGACGAGATCAGATTGTTTTTCGCCCAACTAACGGCCTTGGCGATGGTGTCGGGCGAGTAGCGTTCGGCGTCGATCTTCAGCCGGGCGAGCGCCTGCCGCATGGCGCGCTGGCTGTCGTCGGTGTCGTAAATCGTGAAGTTTTCTTGCAATCCGACCAGCGGCGCGTACTTTCGCAACAGCCTGGCGCAGAAGCGATGGAACGTGCCGACCCAAACCGTCGGGTCGCCGGTAAGCCGTTCGATGCGGCGGCTCATTTCGTCGGCGGCCTTGTTCGTGAAGGTCAGGGCCAAAACGTGCTGGCCCGGAATGCCTTGTTCCAAGAGCCACGCGACGCGATGGGTGACGACCCTGGTTTTTCCGCTGCCCGGCCCTGCCAAAATCAACAGCGGCCCGTCGCGGTGTGTCACGGCTTCGCGTTGCGCGGCGGTAAGTTCGTCGAGAATCAGCATGGAGAAGCAGTATAGGCGAAAACCGGGCTGTTGACGAGGCGATTACCGCTGTTACACCCCTATTGACGGCTCGTTTCTGAATCGCTACAATCTGGACACTCGATAATAGGGTACTTTTCCAGAACCGATCCGGCGGTTGCCCTTTTTCCCGGCGGCAGTCGGCGCAAAGGAAGGAACCAAGTGCATGCACGTCCACCGATCGGCGGTGGAGTTGGTCATCCAAGCTCCCGCGAAACTCAACCTTTGGTTCGAAGTGCTTGCGAAGCGGAGCGACGGGTATCACGAGATCGAAACGCTCATGTGCCCGATCGACCTGTGCGATACACTGTATTTTCAGGACGTTCCCCGCGAAAAAGACGCCTCTTCCGGCGAAAATTCCGTCAACGAAATCCAATTCGAGTGCCGCTGCGCGTTCGGCGCCGGCGGGCCGGCCAGCCGCGGGCTGCACGACGTGCCCGATGGCTCGAAAAATCTCGTGGTCCGAGCGGTCGAATTGGCGCGGCGTCGCGCGGGAGTCAATCGCGGGGCAAAACTGTTGCTCGTCAAGCGAATTCCATCGGCAGCGGGCTTGGGCGGCGGGTCGAGCGATGCCGCCGCCGCACTGGTGGCCGCCAATGAAGGCTGGCAACTTGGCCGCAGCCACGAAGAATTGTCCGCTTGGGCCGCCGAATTGGGCAGCGATGTTCCCTTTTTCCTCGCGAACGGTCCGGCCATTTGCCGCGGCCGCGGCGAACTGTTGGAGCCTGTTGAGGGGCTGGGCAGGCTCCATTTTGTCGTCGTTTATCCGCCCGCCGGGCTTGCGACCGCCGCCGTTTACGGCGCCTGCCGTCCAACCGACCGGGCACAGCCGATACAACCTTTAGTAACTGCGTTGCAACAGGGAAATTGGAGCGAGGCGGGCCGGCGGTTTTTGAACCGGCTTCAGCCCGCCGCCGAACGTTTGTCGCCCTGGGTGTCGAAACTACGCGACGCATTCTCGCAACAAGACTGTCTGGGGCATGGAATGAGTGGAAGCGGCTCGGCATATTTTGGATTCTACCGTCACGCTCGTCACGCAAGACGCAGCGCGCGATTATTGCAAGCAAAGGGGCTAGGCGCCGTGTTTACCGTGCAAAGTTGCCGTTGACCGTGCAGTTTGCCAAAAAACGGCCCGCAAAACGCAAGGAGAACAACCGTGGAGATCACCGAGGTTCGCATCAAGCTAATGGAAGAGCCGGGCGAAAGGCTGCAAGCGTTTTGTTCCATTACGTTCGACGATGCTTTCGTGGTGCGCGATTTGAAAATCATCGAAGGCACCACCGGAGCGTTTGTGGCCATGCCCAGCCGAAAGCTGACGGCCCATTGTTTCCAGTGCGGCAGCAAGAATCACCTTCGCGCGGCCCATTGCAATCAGTGCGGCGCGAAGTTGAAAGAGCCGGCAAGCATGAAAGACGACGACGGCCGGGCGAAGCTCTACGCCGACATCGCCCACCCGATCAACTCGACGTGCCGCGAGATGATCCAGCAGCGGGTGATTCATGCGTATGAGGAGGAAAAGGCCCGATCGAAGTTGCCCGGCTATGTGCCGAGTTACGACGACTTCGAGCCGGAGATTGTTGCGCCGCCGCATGTTTCAGCCACGACGACGCAAATTCAGGGCGCCGAAAAACCGCACGGTCCGCACAAACTACCTTCCCAACAGCAGCAACCGGCGCCTCGCCACACCAGTCCGGCCAGCGCCACCGGCTTCGGCGCCGGCGTTTTCGACTGAGCTGATTCCTGATTTCTGACGTGGCGAAAGGCGTCCAGTCGGAAAAGGAGTTGAGTAGGGTGCGTGTTTGCACGCACCCTACGGTACTCAAGCAGCCATAATCGGTTCGTGTCCCCCGATTCGCCCTGGAGCAATTTTCAATGTGGAAAAGTATTATCAAGTCGAGTGCTCTCTGGGGATTGGCGGCCGTTGGATACCATTTGGTGATTTCATTGCCATTCTTGGTTCTTGGTCCAATGTTGACTATACCTTCCGATTCACATGGCGGGATAATTGGGTGGATTTGGACTATCTTGGAATTTCCGGCAATTGTATAGCGACAATTAGTTTTCCGGTCTGACGACAATTAGAATTCCCGGTTGGG
>CAZWNM010000164.1:0-5756 GCA_964635765.1 uncultured Planctomycetaceae bacterium
GCCGCCGCTTCCACGACGCCGGCATCATGATCAACGGCAGCTTCGTGTTCGGTTTTGACTGTGATGGGCCTGACGTCTTCGACCGCACGGTGGAATTCGCCATCGAAAACAAGATTCTTACGGCCTCGTTTCACGTGCTGACGCCGCTGCCCGGCACACGGACCTTCGAACGCCTGGAAGGGGAAGGCCGGATTCTGCACCGCAATTGGAGCCTTTACGACACGTATCATGCGGTCTACCGGCCGCACCGCATGACACCCAAGCAATTGGAGGCGGGCTACGACCGGGCCCGGCGCAAGTTCGCCTCCTGGAATTCGATCCTTCAACGGTCGTTTGGTCTGCCCGGCGCTTTGAAGCGGGTGGCCTACAACGTGGCGTGGATGAAAATCGATCCGCTCTGGGTCGCCATCGTTCGGACCGGCTTAATGCCGTTTGCAACCCGCATTTTCGAGCGTGTTCTCCGACTAAGCACCAAGTCCTCGATTCGCGACGATGCCGCCGTGCGTTGGCATGCAAGTGTGCTATCGCAAGAACAGTCGTGGATCGTCCTCGACGACCCTGTGATCAACCATCTTAAGAACGGAAAAGGAGGTGTGTCATGCGAGCTCCCAAAACTGATTTCGGCAGGAGATTGCAAACCGCGAAGCTAGGATTCCAACTCACGGTATCCGGTGTGGTGATTGTTCTCTCGCTCATGCTGTTTCTCTACCCGGCTGCTACCGTCGGCTTTCTTGTGGTGGATTCCCGATTGTCGCAGACCGGCGAGAGCCGACTGGTTCCTTTATGGTTTCGGTCGGCCACGCCGAGATTCCTTTCGTGGGCGAATATGTATCTGGCGACGAACTACGGCGGTTCGATCCGTCAGGACGACATTCCCGCAACGGAATGGCCCATGTTCGGCGCGGCGTTCTATCTGGTCACGGCCGAAGACCTTCAGCGGCGAGGCGCGATCGACGCGACCCAAGGCACGATCCGCGAGGCCGTCGAAAAGGCGGCAAAAATCGTCGCGTCGCCGGCAACTGGCACTTGGGTGAAGAAAAAATGGGGCAAAAACTATTTGGAACAACAAAACGTATTCTATCGGATGCTGCTGATCCTTGGGCTTTCCTCCTACGAAAACATCACGGACGATCGGCAATATCACGAGACGATGTCCCATCAGCGAGCGACATTGGCCGACGAGCTTGCCAAGGCGAAATATAACTTGCGCGACGACTATCCCGGCGAATGTTATCCGGCCGACATGCTTTGGGCCGTGGCGGCCATTCAACGCGCGGGCCGGCTCGAAGGCATCCGTCACGATGAATTGGCCCGGAGCTTGATGGCGTCGTTCGACGGGCCGGTCAAAGCCCCCGAGGGCCTGCCTGCTTTTCAGGCCGACTCCGGATCCGGTCGAATTTTGCAAGGAGCTCGCGGCTGCGGAAACTCCGGCCTGCTGGAATTCGCCTACGAACTCGACCCGACCGTTGCAAGCCGCTGGTATGATGCTTACGAAAAACATTTTTGGAAAGACAACGGTTGGATCGCCGGCTTCACGGAAATGCCATTGGACTCGAAGGACGTTTTTGCGGATGTCGATTCCGGGCCGGTGCTGTGCCGCATCGGCTCGGTGGCGTCGGCCTTCGGCATTGGCGCGGCGAAAACGGCCGGCCGGATCGACCACGCGGCTCCGCTGACAACGCAGTTGGTCGCCTGCTCCTGGCCGACGCCGTTCGGCTTTCTGATTCCCGGCTTTTTGGGCCGCGTTGCCGCGAAGAGTTGGAGCCTCGGCGAGATTGCCATGCTTTTTTCGATGACCAGGCCCACGTTGGCGGCCAAAACAGTGCCGTTTGAAGGCCGCACGCCCTTCATCGTGTGGATGTGCATTGCCGGCTACACGGGCGTCGGTGTGTTTTTTATCTGGTTCGAAATTCGGAGTTGTCGTCGCCTGATCCGACGGTACAGAGAGCCGAGCATTCCCGAAAAAAACATGGAACTCGGCGGTCGAAGTGATTCTTCGCTACGCTCAGAATGACAAATCGCCAAGAAAAACACCGCTCCTCTTGCCAACAGTCCACTTCCCAAAAACCGCGGCCGGTGGTATGGTAGTCGAACGGCGATGGCGTCTTATTCTCATGCTGGCTAACCAAGGAGTCCAACGACCATGCACTATCCCTGGTGGTACGTTCCGTATCTGACGGCCCCGATGCTTATCGCCTTCATCTCGGTGCTGCACGTCCTGGTGTCGCATTACGCCGTCGGAGGCGGAATCTTCCTGGCCGTCGAGGTCGGACACGCCTATCGCACGAAAAACCGCGAATATCTCGACTACCTCCACGGCCACGCCAAGTTCTTCGTGCTCGTCACCGTCGTTTTCGGCGCCATCTCCGGCGTCGGCATCTGGTGGACCATCGGGCTGGCTTCACCATTGGCCACGGAGTTTCTCATCCGCACGTTCGTCTTCGGCTGGGCCACGGAATGGGTCTTTTTCGTCGTCGAAATGACCGCCGCCTTCATCTTCCTTTACAACTGGGGCCGGCTTTCGGAAAAAATCCATACCGCCATCGGCTGGATTTACGCCGTGGCCGCGTGGATCAGCCTCGTCCTGATTACCGGCATCACGGCCTTTATGCTCAACTCCGGCGGCTGGGCCGGCAATCCGCAGGCGCGAAGTTTTTGGCCGGCGTTCTTCAATCCGCAATTCCTGCCGCAAACGGTCGCCCGAACCGGCGGCGCCCTGCTGCTTAGCTCGCTCTACGTCTATCTGCACGCCTCGTGGGCCGCGCCCAGCGCCCCGCTTCGCAACATGGTGGCAAGCCGTTTGGCGAAACCGGCGTTTCTCGGCGCAAGTCTCATCGTCGCCGGCGGTTTCGCCTGGTTTTGCGCTCTGCCCGACGCCGCCGTGGCCACGCTCAAGGCCGCCGCCGTTTTGAACGCGCTTACTGTGATTCTCTTCATCCTGACCGTCTTCGTGTTCGTGTTGGTCTACTGGGGACCGTATCGAAATCCCGACTGGCTCTCGCGCGGCTTTGCCATTTCGCTGTTTCTGTTCGGCGTCGCCGCGTTCAGCACCGGCGAATTCCTCCGCGAAGCGCCGCGAAAGCCGTTCATCGTCCACAATATCGTGTTGGGCAACCAAATCATGGCCGACGAAGTGACCGCCGATCAGAAAAACGGTTTCTTGCAAAGCGGCGTTTGGACGAAAGCCTTCGTGGCGAAATACGTTCCCAACGGTCTAACGAGCCTGACTCAAAACAATGAAAAACTGTCGCCCAAAGACTTTGTAAAACGCGATGCGAATCGCAAACTGATCGGCCATGCGTTGTTCATGGTCCACTGCAACGATTGCCACGCCGCCGAAGTGGGCTACTCGGCCGTCGGCCCGCTGCTGCAAGGCCGGCCACGCGACGAAGTCCTCCATCTGGTCCTGAAACTCGGCGACAGCAATTATTCCATGCCGCCGTGGTGCGGAACCAGCGACGAGGCCGAACTTTTGACCGATTACCTCATGACCATCAACACGCCGCGTCCATCGGGCACGCGCCCCTGGGCGAAACCTGCCGGCGACTCGTCCGATGGCGATTTTTGAACGGAGGGCCCTTCGCAATGAATGAAACCATGCTCATCAATCCGCAATCGGCCGGCATGCCGGCCCCGATTTGGTTTGTGCAGTTTTTCAAGGCACTCGGCTTCACCCTGCACATGGTGCCGATGAATCTCTGGTTCGCCGGACTGCTGCTGGCCTTGTGGCTCCATTGGCGCGGCGGCCCGCACGGCCGCTGTTTCGCCGGCCGCCTCATCAAGCAAATGCCGGTCATCGTCGCGCTCGGCGTCAACTTCGGCATCGTGCCGCTGCTGTTCATTCAACTGGCCTACTACAAAGTTTTCTATCCGGCCACGATCCTCATGGCGTGGTATTGGTTGGCAATCGTCGTGCTGCTGATTCCGGCGTATTACGGCATTTATATTTATGCCTGGGGGCTGGCAGGGGGACCAGGGGCGAGGGACGAGGGGCGGGGGACGAGAGACGAAGATGGCGAGCGGGGAGCGTCGGCTCCCTGTTGCTTGCCCGCTTGGCGAATCGCCGCCGGTTGGATTTCGATGTGCCTCTTTCTCACGATCGGCTTCCTGTTCACGAACGGCCTGAGCTTGATGGAACACGTCAGTCGCTGGCCGGAACTTTGGGCGGGCCACAACGAGGCCGGCGCGGCGCTCGGCACGGCCCTGAACATCGGCGACCCGACGCTTTGGCCCCGCTGGCTTTTGATGTTCGGCCTCGCCCTGGGCACCACCGCCGTTTGGATCGTTTTCGACGCCGAATGGCTCGCCTGGCGCGTGACCGACGAGTCGTATCGCCGCTGGGCGTGGAAGTTTGCTTCCATGCTTTACACGGTCGCACTGCTTTGGACGGCCGCCGTCGGCAGTTGGTACGTCTTTGACAGATGGCCGGCCGAGGTCTATAAAACGATGTTCAAGATGCCGCTTTTGCCCTTGACGCTCGCCACCGGCGCCGCAATGGGCCTGCCTTGGGCCACAATGCTCGCCGCCGCCCGATGGTGTCCGGCCAAGCATCGTTCCGCCGCCCTTCTCGCCTTGCTTCAACTCGGCGTGCTCGGCGTCAACGCCGTGAGCCGTCAAACGGTGCAAAATCTCAACTTGTTGAATTTGTCCAACAAGGAGAAGCCGTATTTGGACGTTTGGAACCAGCCGCTCGCCGTCCAATGGAGTCCGCTTTGGATGTTTTTGATCGCTTTCGTCCTCGGCGCGATCGTCGTCGCTTGGATGCTTTGGCAAGTTCGTCGATGCGGCCAAAAAGATTGCTCGTCAATATAAAAAACGAACGATGACATGGCTTTGGCGTAACATCTCGACGCTCTTGCTCGGCGTTACGCTGGCCGTCGCCGTGGCGGCGCAAACGGCGGCGGTGTTCGATTTTGCGGAAAAAGACCAAGGCGAAGGCCCGCTGCTGGCCATGACCGCCCGCATGTGGCGCGAGCCGATCTCGGCCCATTGGATTACCGGATCGGAATGCACGCTGGTCTGCTACGGCCCCGTTTATCTTTGGGTGACGATGGGCGCGCAGGCCGTCTCGGGCGTTTACGACAGCCTCGTGCCCGGCCGATTCGTCAGCCTTGCGGCAACGTTGGCCACCGCGTCGCTGTTGGGTTGGACGATCCGAAAGCAAACGCACATGACCGACGCGGCCTTGACGTGTGCATTGCTTTATCTCCTCGCCCCGCTGGTGTTGTGGTGGGGACACGTGCATCGCGTCGATGCGCTGGCCGTGCTGTGTTCCGTGGCCGCCGTCATTTCGGCCGGCCCGACGTGCCGCCGGCCGTGGCTCTCGGCCGTTTTGATCGTCGTCGGCTCGTTGGTGAAGCAAACGGCGGCGTTTTCGGCGGTCGGCATCGTTGTTTATTTTTTGCTGCGCAAACAGTATCGAACCGCGATTTTCTATAGCTTGCTTGTCGCCGCGTTGGGCGCTGCCGCCTGGGGCACGCTGCTTTTCGCGGCCGACCGCTATTTTCTCGTCGTGGCCATTCGCGGCAACATGAACGCGATGTCGGCCCGTCAAGCCCTTCTCGCGGTTAATCGCTTTTTGTATGTGCCCGTGGTGTTGGGAGCGCTCGGCGTCCTGCTTTTTTGGCTCGCCGCCGATCGCCGCAAGGCGGCCAAGATATTTCGATCAATTTACGTCACGGCGTTTTTCGCCAGCGCGCTATGTTGCACCATTTCAGCCTCGAAAGAAGGCGCCGGCTTTTACTATTTCATGGAGC
>CAZWNM010000165.1:0-5745 GCA_964635765.1 uncultured Planctomycetaceae bacterium
TTCGACGATGTCGCGTTGAAAGCGGCGAGGTAGGGCACTAACCGCTAGCCACTAATTTTTAGCCAGCGTGCCATCCCACGCCACTCTGGAGTGGCATTGCCGGAATACGCCATTTGTGTGTAACATCGGGACTTCTGCGGCAAGACGGCTTTCCAGCCATGCGAGAAACGGGTAGAATGACAAATTCCTGTAAAAAACTAGACCCCTCTCTGGAGCATGATCGATGGCTAAACCCACCCGAACGCTGAAAAAAGCCAATCATGGCAAACGCCCCGCGAACGCGAAGGCCCGCAAGGCGAAGCGTCAGACTGTCCGCACCTAAGCCGCTTCGAGGAACCCTGCCGTGCCGAAAAAAGAACTCATTCTCGATTTCTCTGAGTACGACATCAACACGGTTGTTGCCGACATCGAAGCGATTCGCCGTTGCAATCCCCAGCGTTACGAAATGGAGCAGTTGACGGCGATTTGCTATGAAGACCGGGAGCGTGGGATATGCGTCGGCTACAAAGACCTGACGCCGAATGAATTTTGGGTTCGCGGCCACATGCCCGGCATGCCGCTGATGCCCGGCGTCATCATGTGCGAGGCTGCCGCCCAACTATCGAGCTACTACAGCCATCGGTTCAGCCTGATGGAAGGCGTGGTCGGTTTCGGCGGGCTGGAAGACGTTCGGTTCCGCGGCGTCGTTCGGCCGGGCGATCGTTTCGTCATCGTGTGCCGTTTGCTCAAGTTGCGCCGCTCCATCATGACCTGCGACTTCCAGTGTTTTGTCGGTCAAAATCTGGTTTGCGAAGGCATGCTCAAGGGCGTTGCGATTCCGTTCGAACAGATCACCCGCACGGCGGCGCCATAGCGGCGTGAATCGCTAGGGCTGAAGGCTCGGAATGCCCATCGACGCGCCGTAGGCGGCCGTCAGTTCCTCGGGCGTAACGCCGTAGCATTTCTGGAGGGCGTTCTGCCATTTCTCGCCCGACTTGATTCCGATGAGGAAGTTGCGAAACGCGCGGCCGTCGCCTTTTATCAAGAAATCGACCATGCTGGAGGCGATGCCGTATTGCCACGGCTCGATTTGTTTTGCGGTGAAGAAATTGCCGCCCAAGTTGCCTTGCTGTTTCGCCTGCACAACGGCCATCTTAATCTTCAGCACGACCAGCTTGTTGTTGCGGACGACGTTCATGGCGGTCCAATCGGCCATTCCTTCATCGAGCCAACTGGGATAACGCACGCCCGACTTGAAGCGATGATTGAATCCATGGGTGCTTTCATGGACAAGCACGGATGCAAAATAGTTGGGGTCCGGACCGGCCCAGCAACTGACGACCACGTTGCCGTTTGTAGCGCCGTGCTCGATCCCTTGCGGGCCGGTGATGGGCTCGATGACGTGATTGAAGAATGCACGTTCGAATTCGACAAACGAATTGTTGCTGACAAACGCGACGACGGGCAGCTTGCCAAGCCATACGCCGTCCTTGTTCTTGATCGCATAAGCCTGGCACAATTGATCGTGCATTTTGTCGAGGCAAGAAGTGTATTCTTTGGCCACCAGCGGCGGAAAATCGCTCAGGAACAAATAATACTCGGTTTCGTGGAGTTGCAACGGGAGCGACGGAAAATGCGCGGCCACCTCTTGCAGATATTCCTTGCGTTTCGCCAACTCTTTTTTATGAACCTCTTCGGTGACCTCTTCCCAAAGCCAAACGCCGGTCTTGCGGTAATACTCGAACCGGCTGGCGTCGTTGGCCCTTGCGGAAAGTTCCTCGTCGGTATACAGGCCGTTGTCCTTCCTTTTTGTCTTCGCCGCGCGATCTTTGACCGTGTCCTTTTTTTTCTTCGGCTTCGGCTTTGGCATCGCTGCGGCCGCCGGCTTCTCGGAAAGCTTGCCGGCCGCCTTGTGAATGGTGGAGAGTCGATCGGGATCGGGTGAGGCCAGCGATTTCGTCGTCTCGTCGAAAGCCAAAACCGCGCGGCCGTCGAGCAACACCGTTGCAATCGTGCCGGCGCCCCAAAGCGTTCCGGGCTCCGTCTCGGAATGCCGCAACCACAAGCTGGCGACCGTGCCGGGAATTTTGCCGGGCTGAACTTTCTCGACGATCACGTTTTCGAGCGGCTTCCCCTTCCGCAACTCGACTTTGACATGGCAGCCGACCAAATTCGGCGCCGCGGCTTTTGCCATCGGCGATTCTGAATCCGCCGACGGCGCGTCGTCGGCGACAAGGCGAACCGACCCGGAGCCAATCGCCAGCGCCGCCAAAACGCAACAAGATTGGAAAAGATTCGAACTCGAAGCTCGAATGCCCGCAAAGCCGATTCTCCGTAATCGCACGAGAACGCCTCCATCGCAGATATTGCGGGCAAAGCCGCGTGCTACCTAGGCGTGGGCAACTCTAATTTCGCCACCACGCGGAATTATCGGCAAACGCCGCTTTTGCGCGCGTCGACGCCACGTTTTCGCTGACTTTGACTTTTTCGGCGAAACGCCACGAGTTGATCGCCACGCCGCCGGAAACCGTCACGATGCGTCCCTTAATGCTGGCGATGCTGGGCGTCTGCTTCGGGGTTGGAAACACATCCGGCCGCAACGACGACGCGCCCGCTAGCGAGGCAAAATCGCCGCCCGCCTTTTCCGACAAATGATTTCGAGCGACAATCGCGCCGACGACGGCCAACTCCATGCAGTTTTGCAATTGGCCGAAGATGGGATCGACGACGGCCAACTCGGCGTAGTGTTGGGTCATCAAATCAGCCCATCGCTGCGCCTGCGGATTTGCTTTGCCGCTGTGCTGTATGGCGCCGGTGGCCGCAATGTAGTCGGCCTCCGTCATCGCCTTCACGCTCGATCCGCCGAGTTCGAACGCCAGGCCGTCGGCGTCGCATAACAGCGCGGCAAACTCCGGTTCGAGCCAAAAACGCGGCGATGATGCTATCGTGCGCGACGGCCGCACCATTTGCAAGTAGCTCGGCAATCCCCGCACCGGCGACGGATCGAACCCCATCGCGATTCGTTTCATGCGATAGTCGGCGGCCACCAAGACGCGTGCGAAGTGGCTCGTTTCCGGCACGCCGTGCAAACTAATCATCTGCATTCCCATCGCCTTTTCATACGCGGCCGCCATTTCTTTCGGATCGGCGCCTCGCACGATCGGGATTTGTTGCAATCGCGCGAGACCATCGGGCGTGGGATCGATCGAGCAGGTGATGCCGCCCTTGGCTGCCTCGCGGGCTGTGCGCAACGCCACCAACAGATCGTCGAGCAACAGGACCGGCCGGTTCGTCGTGATGCCGACCACGTTGCCCGTGGCGTCTACCTTCCAACCTTCGCCCGGCCCGACCAACACGATGTCTTTGTCTTCGGGATAGACGAACACATATTGGATGCGTTGCAAGCCGGCCAGGTATCGAATCGAATCGGGCAGCGGTTTTTTCGCTTTGAGGCATTCCTCGATGGCCGCCGAAACCCGCTTGAGCGAAACTTCCCGCATGTCGGAGACTGACTTCAGCGCGTCAGGCACTTTTTGGAAAGCTTGGCGCCGCAGGTTGCCCAGCTCGCCAAGCTGGTCCACCGTCGCATTGCTCAGAAGTCCGTCGGCGTCGATGGAGATACCGCCCACCGCGGAGGCGACACCAGAGACGACGGCGGTTGTCTGCCCATCGGTCGACGCCACCGGCATAAGCAACATACAAAGAACCGCGAATCCGATGAAAGCACGGGAACACAAAATTGCAGGAAGACTGTATCGCATGGGCAAAAGCTCCTAGATGTGGAAAACGCGAGGCCAACTTACCGATTATTATCTATAGCGTAATGTGGCGATCTGGAAAATGCAAGGATTTTACAGGTGGGGGGGTATCGACCAACTCTGCAATAATTCCGCCGTTGTGCCACCCTTGTTCGCGGCCCATCCTTAGGTTAAGCTGGAAGTGTACGATTTTGCTACAGTTTTACTGTGGTGTACTCATCGGCTTTTTCCAAAACCGCTACATCCGTGCCGCAAATCGCATATCTAGTGATCCGCGAGGGATCAAAATGGAGCAATGTATGCCGGCTGGTGCCCGACCAGTCGGTTACGATCGGCCGCGCGCCGACCAACCGCATCGTGCTGACCGACGAACGATGCAGCCGGAATCACGTCGAGGTGTTCATGTCGAGCGGGCAGTGGATGCTCCGCGACCTCGAAAGCCGCAACGGCACCATCGTGGGCGAGCAGATCGTGCAAGGTGATTGGCCGCTAAAGCCGGGCGACGTCATTCGCATCGGCAAGACGCAGTTGGTGTTCGTTCACAAAGTTTCGGAGGCGTTTACGACATCGGGTGACGCCAGTTCGGTGATTCGCCGGTCGTCGCCTGACGCGACGAAGCCGCTCGAGGAATTTAAAAAAGCCGCGGAAGACGAAGCCGACGTGCTCGACGCGGCCGAGCCAACGACCATCACGCACCGGCGCGTCCAGACGAAGTTTCTCGCGCCGGGCGAAGGCGACGAGTCGGGCGTGTCGAAAATCGGCCAGGCGGCGGCGAAGTTGTGCCGATTGGCTTTCGAGCTAGCCAAAGCGCCCGACGTGGCGACCATCGCCGAGTTGGCGTTGGCCGGCTTGGCCGACGGCACGCAAACCGACGCCGGCGCGCTGCTGCTCTTGCCCGCCAATACGCAAGGCGAGCCGCGCGGCGAAAACTTGGAAATCGTCGGCTCGCGAAGCGCCACGCCGCATCGCTATCAGCGGGTGTCGCATTTTTTGGCTTCGACCGTCATGCGCGAGGGCGAGGCGGTCTTGGCGCGGAACGTCATCGACGACAGCACGCTCGGCACGCGCGACAGCCGCGGCGAAATCCTCGCCACGAGCGTCATCTGCGCCCCGGTCCGACGCGCCGGTCAAGTGTTCGGCCTGTTGCATCTCTATTCGACCGACCGCGCGGTTGTGCCCGATCCCGACGATCTCGAATTCACGCTGGCCGTCGCCGATACCGTCGCCGTGGCGGTCGAAAATCTGCGGCGGCGGCAGGAATTAGCTGAAGATCTGACTCGCGTGAAAACCGAAAACGTCGAACTGCGCGAGCGGTTGGGCATCCACAGCGAAATCATTGGCCGCAGCGCGGTCATTCGCCAAGTCACCGAAGAAATCACCCGAGCCGCCGCCAGCAACGCCACCGTGTTGATTCGCGGCGAAAGCGGGGTGGGCAAGGAATTGGTCGCGCGCGGCGTGCATGACAACAGCCCTCGCCGCGACAACGTTTTCGTTTGCCTCAATTGCGCCGCGCTGTCGGCCGATCTTTTGGCCAGCGAGTTGTTTGGCCACGAACGCGGCGCGTTCACCGGTGCCACGGAACGCAAGATCGGCAAGTTCGAGGCCGCTCACAAGGGCACCCTCATGCTCGACGAAATCGGCGAGATGAGTCCCTCGATTCAAGCGAAGTTCTTGCGAGTGCTCGAAGGGCATCCGTTCGAGCGCGTCGGCGGCAGCAAGCCGGTCAAGGTCGATGTCCGCGTGATCGCCGCCACGAACCGCGACCTCGAACGCGACGTGGCCGACGGCCTTTTCCGCCGCGACCTCTATTTTCGCCTTCGCGTGTTGGAAATCGTCGTGCCCGCCTTGCGAAAACGCCAGGAAGACATTCCGGTCTTGGCCGATTTCTTCCTGCAAAAATTCAACGCCGAGACCGGGCGAAAAATCAAAGGATTCACGCCGGACGCCGGGGAGCAGTTGTTGAAATACCTGTGGCCGGGCAACGTTCGGGAACTAAAAAACGTGATCG